>NZ_WWIC01000236.1:0-38212 GCF_009872555.1 Streptomyces sp. SID5643 | reverse complement strand
CCGCCGCGGCGGCGGGCGGCCCGGTCGGTGTCGCCGTCGGGGCGGCGGTGACGGCGGCGCAGGTCGTCGGCCGTACCGCCTCCGGCTCGCTGGAGGGCGCCGACCCGGACAAGGGGCACAACACCTGATTTCTGCGGGACGGACGGTCCGACGCTCGTGCCGGACCGTCCGTCCCGCCCCGATCGGCCGTCGGACTCCCGATCCCCCCGGGAGTCCGGCGGCGCCCTCCCCTCTTCGCCGTGCCGCCCGTGTCCCGGCCCGTCACCCCACCACTCCAGTGCACTTCACGAAGGGAAAACGGACCCCCATGTCCACGGAAGCCGTCACCCACCCGACCTACGGGAACTGGCGCCGCCCCCGGCGTCCCGGGCTCGGACCGCTCGGGCTCGTCGGCACCTTCGGTGTCTTCGGCGGGCTCGTCCTCACGCTGCTCGCGTCCCTGATCTCGCTGTACGCGGCGGTGGTGGTGTTCACCCCCATCGCGGTGCTCCTGGTCCCGCTCGCCATCCGCACCCAGGACGGCCGCAACGTCTACCAGCTGATGGCCCTGCGCATCGGCTGGCGGCGGCGCAAGGCCAAGGGGGCGCACCTGTACGTCTCCGGGCCGCTGTCCGCCCGGCCCGGCGGCCGGTTCCGTCCGCCGGGCCTGCTCAACAAGGTGACGGTGACCGAGGGCCGGGACGCCTACGACCGCCCCTTCGGCGTGCTGCACCACCCGAGCCGCAACCTCTACACGATCGTGCTCGGCTGCGACCCCGACGGCGGTGCGCTCGTCGACCCCGACCAGGTGGACGTCTGGGTCGCGCTGTGGGGCGAGTGGCTGGCCCGGCTGGCCCACGAGCCCGGCCTGCGCGGCGCCTCGGTGATCGTGGAGACCGCGCCCGACCCCGGCACCCGGCTCGCCCACGAGGTGCTGCCCCGCATCCGGGCGAACGCGCCGGCCGCGGCCCGGGCCGTGATGGAGGAGGTCGTCGAGCGGTACCCCACCGCGTCCTCCGAGATGCACACGTACGTCAGCCTCACCTACGGCGTGCCCGCCGGTCAGCGGCGCAAGCAGGAGGACGTGCTCACCGACCTCGCCATCCGCATCCCCGGTCTGCTCAGCGGCCTGGTGGCGGCGGGCGGCGGAGCGGCCCTCCCGCTGTCGGCGGAACGCATCGCCGAGGTCGTACGGGTGGCCTACGACCCGGCGGTCGCCGCCGACGTCCTCGACGCCCGGGCCCGGCACGGCGGCACGGGTCTGGAGTGGGAGGACGCCGGGCCCGCAGCCGCGGTCGAGACCGTGGGCAGCTACCAGCACGACTCGGGGATCTCCCGGACGTGGCTGATGACACTGGCGCCGCGCGGCACCGTCCGGTCCTCGGTGCTGCGGGGCATGCTGGAGGCGGCTCCCGGCACCCGGCGCAAGCGGGTCGCCCTCGTGTACCGGCCGATCGACCCGGCCACCTCGGCCAGAATCGTCGAGGCGGACCGGCGCAGCGCCCAGTTCATGGCGACGTCCGGCCGGGGCATGGTGCAGGCCCGCGCGGCCTCGGAGATGCGGGCGGCGGAGCAGACCGCGGCCGAGGAGGCGTCGGGCGCCGGACTCGTGGAGTTCTCGCTCATGCTGACGGTCACCGTCGACACCATGGAGGAACTCGCCGACGCGAGCGTCACCGTGCGCAACCTGACGGCCGCTTCCCGGGTGCTGATGCGACCCGCGGACCGGATGCAGGCGGCCGCGTTCAGCTGCACGCTGCCCGCCGGGATCCTCCCCTGGGAGCAGACCCTGATCCCCCACGAACTCCAGGAGGCGCTGTGAGCCGCCGCGAGCGCAAGCGGGCCGAACAGGCCGACCGGCTGGCCGAGATGCGGGCACGCGAGGAACTGGACGCGCTGCTCACCGGAGCGGGTGCCGCCCGGCCGGTCGAGCCCGGGCCGGGCGAGGGCGGCGGCGGGCGGAGCGGGGCCCGCCCGGGCCGGAAGGACCGGCGGGCAAGCGGTGGTTCCCGTCCGCGCGAGCTGTTCGTGCCGCCGCGCGGCTGGTACGGGCCCGGGGGTGGGCGGGTCGGCTACCTGGACCCGCCGACCATGTGGCGGGCCACCACCGTGCAGGCGTGCGGCATGTGGCCGTTCGCCGCCGGTTCCGGCTCCCCCATGACGGGCGTACCGCTGGGACAGCACCTGTTCACCGGGGCCACGGTCTGCGGCGACCCGTTGAACTGGTTCACCCGGGCCCGCTACATCTCCAACCCTTCGCTGTTCATGCTCGGCATGCCGGGCCTGGGCAAGTCCACGCTCGTCAACCGCATGCTGATCGGTCTGGCCGCGACCGGGGTCGTCCCGCTGGTCCTCGGTGACCTCAAGCCCGACTACGCCGACACCGTCCGCGCCCTGGGGGGCCAGGTGATCTCCATCGGCCGCGGCCGGGGCGGCATCAACGTCCTCGACCCGGGCGCCATGGGCGCGGCGGCGGCCCGGATCGGCGGCGAGGCGGGCGAGGTGCTGAAGGCCGAGACGCACGGCCGGGTGCTGAACATGGTGGCCGCGCTGATCACCATCGTGCGCGGCCGGCCGATGGACGACCACGAGCAGTCCGTGCTCTCGGCCGTCCTGCACCACCTGCGCGAACGCACCCCGCCGGGCCGCACGGTGCTGCTGCCGGACGTGCTCCGGGTGCTCGCCGAGGGCCCCGACCGGGTGCGGGCGGTCACTCTCGACCGCGGGGACGACGCCCGCTACCGGGACGCCGTCGACCCGCTGCACCGCTCCCTCCTGGGCATCCTCGACGGTCCGCTGGGCGACACGTTCGCCTCCGAGACCTCCACGCGCATCGACCCGGCCGCCCCGGCGGTGTGCATCGACATCTCCGGCATCGGTGAGGCCGACACCCAGTTGACCGCCGCCGCGATGCTCGCCGCCTGGTCCGACGGGCTCGGCACGGTGGCCGCCTCGCACGCGCTCGCGGACGCCGGACTGGAGCCGCGGCGCTGGTTCTTCACGGTGCTCGACGAGTTGTGGCGCCCGCTGCGCGCGGCTTCCGGCATCGTCGACCGCATCGACGCGCTGACGCGGCTGAACCGGTCCCTCGGCCTGGGCGACGCCAAGATCACACACACGCTCAAGGACGCCGAGGCCCTCGGCACCGACGCCGACCGGGCCAAGGCCCGCGGGTTCGTCGAACGGGCGGGGATGGTGGTGTGCGCGGGGCTGCCGAAGGCGGAGATGGAGGACCTCGGCAAGGTGGTGGGGCTGTCCCGGCGCGAGATCGAGCTCGTGTCGTCGTGGTCCTCCCCGCCCGGCTGGGGGGTCTCGGGGGAGCACGAGGAGCCGCCCGGCCGGGGCCGCTTCCTCATCAAGGTCGGCGGGCGCCCCGGCATCCCGATCAAGGTCGCCATCACCGACGCCGAACGCCGGCTGCACGACACCAACACCCGGTGGACGCCGAACGAGAATACCGTCGAGCAGGCCGTCGAACAGGAACTCGCCCACACCGCCGCGCAGGTGGCCCGGGCCGCCCGGGAGGGAGCGTACGCGCTGCCCGGCGGGCCCGAGGGCCCGGCGGCCGGCGACGCGGGGAGGTGGACCGCGTGAGAGCTCCGGGCACCGGCAGCGCGCACGAGCAGCTGCCGTGGGCGATCGTGGCGCTCGCCGGGACCGGTCTGGTCATGTTCACCGTCGTCTGGTCCGGCGGGACCCTCGGGTCCGGGCTCACCGGCAACGGCTGGCACGGCCCGCCGTTCGCCTTGTCCACCGTGAAGCGGCTGGTCACCGGCGGACCCGGCGGACTGTGGCCCGGGACACCGGCCGCGGCACTCTACGGCGGCATGCTCGGTCTGCTCGCGCTCGTCGCGCTGCCCGTCGCCCTGCTGCTGCGTTTCCTGCTGGGCCGGGCCGGACGCATGAAGGGCCTGGCCGGGCGGCGCGAGCTCGCCGCGATGTGTCCCAAGGGCATCGAGGGCCGCGCCCGCGAACTGCGCCCCACCCTGGAGGGCCGTGACCGGCTGCACCCGGACGAGACCGGCAACCTCCTGGGCGACCTCATGCCCGACGGGCCCGAGTTGCGCAGTAGTCACGAGGACGTGGAGCTCGACCTGATGGCGCCGCGGGCCGGCAAGTCCACCGGCATCGCGGTTCCCCGGGTGCTGCGTGCCCAGGGCGCGGTCCTGCTCACCTCCAACAAGTCGGACGTGTACGCCGTCACCCGCGCCGAGCGCGAGAAGGCGGGCACGGTCTGGACGTTCGACCCGCAGGGGATCGCCCACACCCCGCGCGCCCTGTGGTGGGACCTGCTCGGTGAGTGCCACACGATCGAGGGCTCCCGCCGCATGGCCGGTCACTTCGTGGCGTCCGTCAACGACGACACCGCGAAGAAGGACTTCTGGATCTCGGCCGCCCAGAACACCCTCACGGCTCTCTTCCTGGCGGCGGCCCGCAGCGGGTCCCCCCTGCCCGAGCTGCTCGGCTGGCTCGCCGACCCCGCCGACCGCACCCCGGTCGACCTGCTGCGCGACGCCGGACTCGTGGCGATGGCCGAGCAGTTGCAGGGCACCGTCCGCGGGGCGGTCGAGACCCGGGACGGCATCTACGAGACCGCCCGCCAGACCGTGTCCTGCCTGCTCGACCCGGAGATCCTCGCCTGGGTCACACCCGACCCCCGCCTTCCGGAGTTCCGTCCCGACCGGCACGTCCTCGGCCGGGACACGCTCTACCTTCTCTCCAAGGACGGCGGCGGTTCCGCGGCCGGTGTCATCGCCGGCCTGGCCGACGCGACGATGCGGGCCGGTGTGGTCGCCGCCGAGCGCATGGGCGGCCGGCTGGATCCGCCGCTGACCGCGGTCCTCGACGAGGCCGCCAACGTCTGCCGCATCTCCGATCTGCCCGACCTGTACTCGCACTTCGGCTCCCGGGGCATCAACGTCGTGACGTTGTTGCAGAGTTACCGCCAAGGTGCCCGGGTCTGGGGCGAGGTCGGCATGGACGCGCTGTGGAGCGCGGCGACGGTCAAGCTCCTCGGCGCGGGTCTGGACGACGCCGACTTCGTGCAGAAGATCTCCACGCTCGTCGGCCAGCACGACGTCCGCACCCCCACCGTCTCGCGCGGCAAGGAGGGCACGTCCCGGTCGTACTCCTACCGCCAGGAGGCCGTCCTGCCGCCGGACCGCATCCGTGCCCTGCCCAAGGGCACGGCCCTGCTGCTCGCCACCGGCGTCAGGCCCGCGCTGATCCGGCTGCGCCCCTGGTACAAGGAGCCCGGCGCGGCGGCGATCTCGGCGGCGGCGAAGGCGGAGACGGCGGCCATCACCGAGCGGGCCGCACGTCGTCTCCCCCCGGGTCCGCGCTCCGTCGCGGGCCTGCCCGGGCCGCAGGGGGTTCCGCTGTCCAAGCGGGCTTCGTGACCGTCCGGGGCAGGCCTGCGGGGCGCCGGCCCAGCGTCACGGCGCGCAGCGCCCGCTCGGCCGGCCCGTAACGGGTCCACGCCGGCAGCCGTGCGCCGAGCGCGAGCTGGGCGGCGTAGAGCAGGACGCACCCGGCGAGCACGGCGACCGTACCGGCCCGGTCGTACAGCCCCAGCCCGTACCCGGAGAAGACGCAGGCGAGGACGAGTGACTGGGTGAGGTAGTGGCTGAGCGCCGTGCGCCCGGCGGCGGCGAGCACACCGGCCGCCGCCGGGACACGGTCCCTGGACCGGCGGGTGAGCAGCAGAAGCAGACCGCAGGCGTAGGACGTGGTGAGCGCCGGGGCGGTCAGGACGGTGGCCGCCTGCCCGACGAAGAACCAGCGGCCGTCCAGCGGCCCGCTCACGCAGCAGGCGGCGATCACGCCACCGCCGAGGCCGGGCGGCAGCCACCGCAGGGCCGTCCGGCGCAGCCACGCGCGGTCCTGTCCGCGTCGCTCGGCCAGCCGGGACTTCGCCGCGGCCAGCCCGCCCAGGAACGCGGCCAGCATGGCGGGCGCGTACAGCAGGCCGGTGCCGAGCGCGGCCGGCAGGTCCCGCAGGTGGGTGCCGAGCACCGAGGCGGCGTCGCCCCGGTAGGCGGCGGCGCGCGCGGCGGCCCGGGGCGCGTACCCGGTGGCGGTGACCGGTTCGGTGAGGGCGACGGTCAGCAGCCCGTACCCGAGCAGCAGCGCCGACAGAAGCAGCAGCAGGGTGGCCGCGAGCCTCAGCGCGGCGCGGACGGTGAGCCCTCTCAGCCCGTACAGCACCAGGGCGAGGACGGCGTACGTCGTCAGGACGTCCCCGGGGTACAGCAGGACCGCGTGGAGCGCGCCCAGGGTGAACAGGCCCGCCGTGCGCCGCAGATGGCGAGGGGCGAAGGCGGCGCCGGTCCGGCGCGCGGCTCGGGCCTGGAGGACGAAGCTGTAGCCGAAGAGGAAGGAGAACAGGACGTAGAACTTTGCGGTGACCAGCGCGGTCACCAGCCACCCGGCGACCCGGTCCGGGGCGGGGGCCCCCGGCCCGCCGCCGAAGACCGTGGCCGGGCCCGCCACGAGCAGGGCGTTGACCACGAGGATGCCGAACAGGGCGAACCCGCGCAGCACGTCGAGTTCGCCGACACGCGGAGCACCCGCCCGGCTCACCGGGCCGTCACGACCGCGGTGCCGAAGGCCAGGGTGGCGGACAGGAACCAGCCGAACGACGGGGCCAGCAGGTGCCGGGACGTCCACAGTCTGGCCCCGGTGGGCCGGTCGCGCGCGTACACGACCGGCACGCTGTCGCCGACCGGGGGCAGGCCGCAGAACGGCCCGAGCGGGCCCGGATCGAGGACGAAATCCCTTCCCAGGTGGTCGGAGAACACCACAAGACCGCCGCGCCGCGGGTCGGTCGCCGCACGGGCCGTCACGCGCCCCGCCACCCGCCGGCCGCGCGCCCACAGGGCGGCGGCGGTCGCCAGCGCCCGGACCGCGGCCAGCAGACTGCCGAGGCCGAGCCCCGTGCACAGCGCGAGCAGCACCACCTGTGCGTTCACATCAACCCCTTCGCCGGCGCCCTGCGGGCACAACGGCCCGCGGGGCCGCCCGGTTCACACCGTCCTTGAACCTCCGCGGGGCACGGGGCCGTTGTGCGGGCGTCCACGTGACCGCGAAGGAGCCATGAACCGCATGACACACATTCCGGGCGCGCACGGCCGTCGGACGGCGGCCGTCGTCACGCTGGCCCTGGCCCTGACGGCGACGCTCCACCAGCCCGCCGTCGCCGAACCGCGGACCCTCGCCGAGGTGCGCGCCGAACTCGACCGCCTCTACCACCGGGCCGAGGTCGCCACGGAGAAGTACAACGCGCTGGACGGCAAGGTCACCCGTCAGGAGAAGCGCCTCGGCACGCTTCGGACCCAAGTGGCCGCGGCCGAGCGGAAGCTGAGCCGTCTCACCGGCCTGGCCGGGGCGGCGGCCCGCTCCCAGTACCGCGGGGGCGGTGTCCCGGCCGAGGTGCAGTTCGCCCTGGCCGGTGATCCGGAACGCGCGCTGGACAACGCCTCCCTGGTCCGTCGGGCGCAGCTGGCCACCCAGCGGACGGTCGCCACCCTGACCACGGCGGAAGACGAACTGCGCACCCGCAGCGAGGCGGCGGCCGATGAGCTGAAGCGGCTGAGGAAGAACCGCGCCTCTCTCGGCTCCCACCGCAGGACGATCCGCTCGCGCATCCGGGAGGCCCGGGAGGTGGAGTCGGGGCTGGCGGACAAGCAGCGCCGTGAACTGGCCGCGCTCGAACGCAGGACGGCCGACGAGGCCCAGGCGCAGTGGGTGCGGTCGGGCGTCCTCGACGGCGCGGCAGCCAAAGGCAGCAGCGCGGGCCGCAAGGCCGTGGCCTTCGCGACCAGGGAGCTCGGCAAGCCGTACGTCTGGGGCGCCGAGGGCCCCGACTCCTACGACTGCTCCGGTCTCACCTCGCAGGCGTGGCTGACGGCGGGCGTGGTCATCCCGCGCACCTCGCAGGAGCAGTGGCGGCTGCTGCGCCGCGTCCCGGTGGGGAAGATGCGCCCCGGTGACCTGATCATCCACAACGCCGACGCCAGTCACGTCTCGCTCTACATCGGCGGCGGCCGGATGATCCACGCCCCTCGCCCGGGGCGTCACGTGACGGTGGCGCCGGCCGGGTCGATGGAGATCCTCGGGGTGGTGCGGCCCGACGCCTGAGCGTGCGGCGGGGCGGGCCCGTGACAAGGACCCGCCCCGCTTCACACGGTCCTGCTATCGGGCTCCGCCTCCACCGGCTGCCCTGCGGCGGCCTCCCTGCCCGTGGCTGTGCGACGAGGAGTGCGACGGCGCGGGGGGCCGCTGGGGCGCCGAGCCGCCACGCGACTGGCCGGGCTGCTGGTACTGCTGCTGTTGCTGCGCGAGGTATGACCCGACCTGCTGGTTGTACTGCGGCAGCGTCGGCCCGTAGGCGTCCGTGGGCATCTGCTGGGGCATGGGCTGCCGGGACGGGTCGTGCATGGGCTGCGGAGCCGCTACGGTCACCGCTGTCCCGACGGCCTGGGCCATGGCGCCGAAGCCCTGCATGCCCGGGTGATTCATGCCGGCCCCGGCACCGTAGACAGCGCCTCCGACGGTCGCGACCGTGGACCCCGCGATCCTGGTGTAGGAGGGGGCGGGCTGCGGATGCGTGGGATTGGTCGCGACGTTGCGCGCGTAGTAGAGCTGCCGGGCGACCTCGGCGGCGTTGGCGGCGGCCGTCGCGCCGACCGCGCCACCGTAGCCCTGCAGGGAGGCGTTGGGGTCGGACCCGTACTGCGCCCCCAGCATGGCGGCGCCCTGCCCCGCCAGGGGAGCCGCCGCGAGGGTGGCGTTGGCGGCACGCGTCCAGCCGCTGTCCCCCGGCTGCGGGGCAGCCGCCGAGTGCGAGGACGGTGCGTACGAGTACTGGGAGGAGGACTGGGAGTACTGCGACTGGGACTGGGACTGGGACTGGCGCGAACTGCTCGACGTGCTGGGCGGGTAGGGCCCGGAGCCGTCGCTCTCCGGGCTGGTGCTGCGCTCCCGCTCCGCGGAACCGCCGCTCTGCCGGCTTCGTGCCGTCCGGAAGCTGTCGTCCGAGTGGTTTCCTGACATGTGAAGCGCTCACTTCCTGCGAGATCGTCACGTGCGACTCCGTCGCGGAGTCGCCAGCACAACGGAAACGGGACGGCGGGGGTTCAGAGCGGATGAACCCCCGCGGGCCACGCACGCGTTGTGGTCCCGTGCCAGGACAGAGCCGACCCCGCACCCGGAGACGTCTTCATGAGCAGTCCCGAGTCCGACCCCCAGGAGCCCGGGCCGCCCCCGCTCCCCGCCCCAACGTTCATCCTCTACTTCCAGGGCCCTCAGTACGCCGAGGCGCTGCGGCAGCTGACCCTCTGGGCCCACCACGTGTTGCTGCCCGTCTACGGCCGGGAAATCACCTCCTCCGCTCCTTGGTGCTCGCGCTGGTGGGAGCACCCTGAAGCGGTCGCGCAGCTTCACGGCCTGTGGCTGGCCTGGACGGAGCTGACCGGCCCCGGGTCAGGCCCGAGCGGGCCCGCCAACTGGCATCGCGACTACCTGCTGCCGGTGATGGCGTCCCTGCGTGACCCCTCGGGTCCCTTCGCCGGCTGCAAGCCCGGCGCCCATCGGCGGAAGGAGAGTCCCCCCGTCGATTTCCTCGACCCGTTCGGCCCGCCGTCGGCCACGGCGTGACACCGTCGTGGACGGGTGTTGAACCGCCCGGCCTCGCCGCCCGTTGTGGCCTCGTGTCCGCACCTTCCGACCCGAGAGAGGGCCACCGTGGCAGATGACAACGCGGCCTCCCCGGACCGGAACCGGTCGGCTGCGGACCGTCCCGAAGCGGCACTGGCGCGTGACCTGGTCAGGACCGAGTACCGCCTGCGGAACGGGCGCCGGGGCGCCGGACGCGACGGGGCGGACACGCCGGGCGCCTGGAGCAGGCTGGCGGAGCGCCTGCGCAGGCTCGTCGACCGGCTGTCCGGCCGGTACCGGGCCGGTACCGGCGGCCCGGACGCGGGCGCGGCCGGGTCATGGCAGCCGGTCCCGGCACAGACGACCGCCCCCGCCCCCACCCGTGGGGACGGGCCGTCCCCGGAGGGTGCCGGAGCGTCGGCGCACCCGGACCTGGTGCGCCTGGAACGGCGGATCGGCCGACTGCCGACGCTTCGGCACGAGGCCTTCGAGGACGCGGTGCTCCATCTGCTGCGGACCGAAGACCGGTTCAGGAAGGCGTACGAGCGGTCGCCGGAGAGCATGCCGACGGTCGCCCGGTACGCGGCCAACGCCCATATGCGGGAGGCGCTGCGGGAGTCGGCTGCGGGCGCGGACCCACGGGAGCCCGCGTCGACGCGGGGCGGCCCGTCCCGGACCTCGTCGGTCGCGAGCGCGAAGGGCACCACCGACAGCGCCGCGCAGACGGAGGCCTCGGCCGCAACGCGTACCGCCGCCGAGGCGCTGGACGCCGCCCGTGACCGGATCATGGCAGCCGACGCACGGCAATTCGCGGCGCTGCGCGCTCGCTGGGAGCGTACGGCCGGCCGGGAGGGGCCGGACACGGCCCCGGGGCGGGGCCGGAGCGGCTTCGAGGGCCCCCGGCAGGACGGGATGGCCGACGGGCAGGCCTTCCGGGCGGCCCAGCGGGCCCAGTGGGACCGGCTCGGCTTCGGCGCCACCGCCTTGTCCGCCTCCGGTGAGGACCTCACCGGCGAGGGCTTCCGGGCCGCCGCCGAGGCCCGTCGGGAGCAACGGAGCAACGGCCCCAGCGCCGTTCCCCGCTCCACCGACGCCTTCGACGGCCAGGCCTTCCTCGCTGCCGAGCGAGCCGCTCAGGGGGCCGCTGAGGGAGCCGCTCAGGGGACCGGGCCGGGTCCGGACCTCGCCGGGCCGCCGGCGGACGCCGGCAGGAGCGCGCCCCCGCCGCCTCTGCTCAGCAGCGAGGGACACACGGCCGTACGCAGCTCCCTCGACACCCTCCGGCCCTTCCTCACCTCCACGGCGCCGGGCACCCCGGACACGCCGACGCGTGCGCACCGCCCGGCGCCGGTCCACAGCCCCACCACCCCCACCACCCCCCAGAAGAGAGGACGGACATGACGTACGTCGCCCCCGCGGGAGGCGCGGTCCATGCGTGAACCGCGCATCCGCAGCCGCGTCTCGTTCCTGCTCGCGCTGCTCCTGGTCGTGGCCGGTGTCACCGGCACCGCGCTGCTGATCCAGAACCAGCGCCCGGACGGTGTGAGCATCGCGGGCACACCGGCCGCCGGTGCCGGCTCCGCCGAGCACACCGTCACCTTCCGCAACACGACGGACCACCGCATCTGGATCGGCAGCACGGTCAACGCCGACGGGTCGGCCGCGCTCACCGGGCTGCCCACGCTGGACCCGGGCCGCTCGGCCACGGTCACGATCCCCGAGCAGTCCGGCGCCGGGCACTGGCGCGGCAAGTTCTTCGCCCGTGAGGGCTGCACCGGCGAGGAGGGGAGCACGTTCCACTGCGCCGTCGGCGACTGCGGCCCCTACGCCGACCGGTGCTCGACCGGTGAACAACCCACCGGACTGGCGGAGTTCAACTTCGACCCGAAGGACGGCCAGGCGCCCTGGTACAACGTCAGTTACGTCAACGCCGTCGCCGCGCCGATCACCATCACGCCGGACGGCGTGACGCCGCCCGAGTCGGGCGAGTGCGCGTCGGCCGGGTGTGCCACGGATCTGCTCGCCGCCTGCCCGGCGGACAACCTGGTCGGGGACGAGGCCACCGGCCGGCCCCTGGTCTGCGTCAACCCGAACCGGGACGCCAAGACGCCCTACAGTGACGCGCTGGCCGCGCAGTGCCCGACCGCGTACAGCTGGTCCAAGCACGACACCGAGCAGGGCAACCAGGTCGTGTACCAGTGCCGGGAGTGCACGGGCCTGACCGTCACCTTCCACGGCACCGGCGACGGCGCCGCCGCGCCCGAGCCCGGTCCCGGGGTCACCGAGCGGCCCGGCAGCGGCGGCGCCCCGGCCGCCGCCGGCAAGGGGGTCGCCCTGAACCCCGTGGCGGGCGCCTCCGAGGCCCTGGCCGACTCCGGTTCGTCCTGGTACTACAACTGGGCCTCCTCGCCCGACGGCGTCACCGGCAGCACCGGCGCCGAGTTCGTCCCGATGATCTGGGGTCCGGACTCGGTCACCGACGCCGAACTGGGGCAGGCCGCCCGCACGGGGAAGGCGCTCCTGGGCTTCAACGAGCCGGACCATCCGGGCCAGGCCGACATGTCACCCGAGCAGGCCCTCGACCTGTGGCCCCGGCTGGAGTCCACCGGCCTGCGGCTGGGCGCGCCCGCGGTCGCCTCCGGCGCGGACGTGCCGGGCGGCTGGCTGGACCGGTTCATGACGGGGGCGCAACAGCGGGGGCTGCGGGTCGACTTCATCCCCGTGCACTGGTACGGCGCGGACTTCGGGCCCGGCGCGGCCGACCAGTTGCGCGGCTATCTCCAGGCCGTCCACGACCGCTACAAGAAGCCGGTCTGGCTCACGGAGTACGCCCTGACCGACTTCTCCCGGGGCACCCCGCGCTACCCGGGTGAACAGGAGCAGACCGACTTCGTCCGGTCGTCGACCGAGATGCTGAACAAGCTGGACTTCGTCGAGCGGTACGCCTGGTTCGCACTGTCGAAGGAGACCAGCCCGACAGGTCTGTACGACGGGGCGGCGCCCAACGCGAGCGGGCGGATCTACCGCGAGGTGCGCTGAGGCACCGCCCGGAGGTGAGGGTGGCCTCCCGCGTTGAACCGTCCCCGCCCCGCACGCGTTGTGCGGATGCCTGCCGGCGCATCGCCGGCAGGCATCACCCACGAAGGAGAGCCATGTCAGGCGGTGCGTCTCGGCGCGGCCTCCCGGGCGCCCGCGTCGGCCGGGCCGTCCGGGAGGCGGTCGAGCCGCTCACGGACCTGCTCGGCGTCCGGGTGGCCGAACTCCGCGAAGATCGCGAGGGCGTGCCGCCAGCTCGCCCGGGCCGCCTCGGGCTCTCCGCCGTCGAGGTGGACGTCCCCGAGATGGCCCAGTGTGTGGCCCTCGCCCCAGCGGTTGCCGATGTCCCGGTGGGTCGCGAGCGCCCGGAGGTAGTGGCCGACGGACTCGCCGTGGCGCCCGAGCCGGTGGTGGATCGTGCCGAGGATGTCGAGCGTGACGCCCTCGACCCAGCGGTTTCCGCCCGCCCGCAGGACCACCAGCGCCCGCTGGAGGCAGTCGAGGGCCTCGTCGTAGCGTCCCATCCGCTGGTAGGCGTCGCCCAGGTTGCTCAGGGCGATGCCCTCGCCCCAGACGTTGCCCGCGATGCGGTCGAGGGCCAGTCCGCGACGGGCGTACTCGACGGCTTCGCGGAGCCGGCCCGCGTGCAGGTAGGCGTCGCCCAGATTGGCGATCACCGACGCCCGGGCCGCCCTGTCCCCCAGCTCCCGGCTCAGCACCAGCGCTTGGCGCAGGTGCTCGACGGCCTCGTCGAACCGTCCGGCGCTGCGCAGCGCGGCGGCCGTGTCGGACAGGCCCTGGGCCTCCCCTTCCCGGTCCCCGGCGTCGCGGGCCGCGGCCAGACCCGTCCGTGTGGTGTCCAGCCAGTCGTGCAGGTGGCTGCGGAGGTAGAAGAACCCCCACAGGACGGCGGGCAGTCGCCACGCGGTGCCCGTGTGCCCGGCCTGGGCGGCCTGGTGCACGGCGACGATCAGGTTGGGCCGTTCGGTCTCGCACCACTCCAGCGCCCGTTCGTGCGTGGTGAACTCCAGCGGCCGGCAGTCCTCCGGCCGCGGCCCCAGCGGGATGCGACGGCGCTGGGGGGTGATGTGCGGGTAGGCCGCGTCGGCGGTGTGCAGATACCAGGTCAGCAAGCGCTGGAGCGCCAGATCCCGCTCCTGTGGGGTCTCCTCCACGCGCACGCGTTCGGCGGCGTACACCCGGAGCAGGTCGTGCAGGTGGTAGCGGCCCGGGAAGTGCTCGGTGAGCAGGTGGGCACGGGTCAGTTCGGCGAGGGGCCCGCGCGCCTCACGCGGGGCGAGGCCGGCGAGGGCGGCCGCCGCCGGTGCGGAGACGTCCGGCCCTGCGTGCAGCCCGAGGAGCCGGAACAGACGCGCGGCCGGAGCGGACAGCGCCTTGTAGGACCAGGAGAAGACGGCCCGCACGTCGGTGGTGATGTCGTCGCCGCCGGTGAAGGCGTCCAGGCTGCCGTGGCTTTCGTTCACCTCGTCGGCGATGGCGCTCAGCGGGAAGCCGGGGTGGGCGCAGGCATGCGCGGCGACGATGGCCAGGGCCAGCGGCAGGCGGGCGCAGCGCGCGATGATCTCGTCCGCGGCCCGTGGCTCGGCGGCCAGCCGGTCGCCGCCCAGGCGCCGGGCCAGCAGGTCGTGCGCCTCGACCGGGGAGAGCTGGTCCAGCGTCAGGGGGTGTGCCCCCTCGCCGGCGACCAGGCCGGTGAGCCGGTTGCGGCTGGTGACGATGACCAGGCAGCCCGGGGCCCCTGGCAGCAGCGGGCGCACCTGTTCGGTGTCGCGGGCGTTGTCGAGCAGGATCAGCACCCTGCGGCGGGCCAGCAGGCTGCGGTACAGCGCGACCTGGGCGTCGAGGCCGGCGGGTATGCGCATCGGCGGTACGCCCAGCGCGTCGAGGAAGCCGCGCACCGCTTCGTCCGGCGTCAGCGCGGAGCCGGTCGGGTCGAAACCGCGCAGGTTGACGTAGAGCTGACCGCCGGGGAACCGGTCGGCCACACGGTGGGCCCAGTGCACGGCCAGGGTCGACTTGCCGATCCCGCCCATGCCTCCGATGGCGCTGATCACCACGGTCGACGGGGGGCTGCCGTCCCGGGGCAGCAGGTCC
Source organism: Streptomyces sp. SID5643 (assembly GCF_009872555.1). Lineage (NCBI taxonomy): Bacteria > Bacillati > Actinomycetota > Actinomycetes > Kitasatosporales > Streptomycetaceae > Streptomyces > Streptomyces sp. SID5643. Next base: position 23,425 of record NZ_WWIC01000236.1, on the reverse strand, counting down.
CCGATCAGACCGAGTTCGGCGGCGCGTCCGGCGAACGTCGGCAGGTCCGCGGGCAGTTGCGCGGGGCGGGCCGGCTGGAACGGCGACCCGTGCGGGTCGGCCGGGCCGGGCCGTGCCGCTCCTCCCGCCGTGGCGCCGTCGGCGATCGTCCCGTCCTCCGGCGCGGCGCCGGACGGTGCCGCGCGTTCGGGCGGCGCCGCCTGCCCGGGCACCGCCGGAGCGGGGCCGCGGGCCGGATACGGCATCAGGGCCGGGTCGGCGGCCAGGATGCGGTCGTGCAGGTCCTGGAGCGACCACCCGGGTTCGACGCCCAGTTCCGCCACCAGGGCCGCGCGTGCCCCGCGGTACGCGGCCAGTGCCTCGGCCTGCCGTCCCGAGCGGTACAGGGCGAGCATGAGCAGGCGGCACAGCTCCTCGCGCAGGGGGTGTCTGGCGGTGAGCGGGAGCAGCTCGGCGATCACCTCATGGTGGCGTCCGAGTTCGATGTCGGCGTCCAGCCGGGCCTCCAGCGCGGCCAGCCACTCCTCGTCCAGCCAGGAGCGCGCCGTCTCGGCGAGCGGGCCCGGGACGCCGGTCAGTGCGGCGCCCCGCCAGCCGTCCAGCGCGGCGCGCAGCAGGTCCGCGGCGGCGGACACGTCACCCGTGGCGCGCGCCTTCTTCGCCTCCGCGACCCGGCGCTGGAACACGGCGAGGTCCAGGCCGTCGTCCGGAACGCGCAGCAGATAACCGTCACCGACGGAGACGAGTGTCCGGGGCTGCTCCGCCGGACCGCGGTCGGGCTCCAGCACCTTGCGCAGGCGCGACACGTAGGTCCGCAGAACGGACACGGCGGCAGCGGGCGGCTCCTCTCCCCAGACGGCGTCGATGAGTTCGCCGAGTGGCAGAGGGCGCCCGCGTCGTAAGAGGAGCGCTGCCAGCACCACCCTCTGCTGCGGTGAGCCGAGGTCGAGTTCCCGCTCCCCGCGCCATGCCCTGACCTGCCCCAGCACAGCGAAACGGAAGGTATTCACGTAGTCCACGTTCGGACTCTAGTGCGCACCAGCTCCGGCACTCCCACTGCCTCGGAACATGCCGTTCCGTCACCTGATCACCGCTGACGTGCCACTCTTTCCCCTTTTCACCCGCGAGTTGAACCGTGGACGACCGGTGTCCGTTGCGTACGCGGGCACCGCCGACACCGCCCGGCCGCACGCAGGCCGGGAACAGCAGAGAGGAATGCCGATGAGCCCGGGCCAAGAGGGAACGGACGAGCCGGTCACCGCGGGCGAACACGCCGTGCGCCGGGGGCCGTCCGAGACGTCCCCGCACTTCACGGTGGTCATCTCCGGCGACGGATCGGCCGCCGTCGACGGCGAACCGGTGACGGTCGCGGAGGGGACGACGGTCGACGCCGCGATCCTCGACCTCCTGCACGCACACGCGCGCGACCGGGACACCGCCGTCACGGCGGCGATCTCCGACCCCGCCGCCGGGTATGTGGCACACGTCGAGGTCTTCCCGGACGGCTCCAGCGCGCTGCGGCAGCAGCAGGAGGCGGATCCGGCGCCGTCCCCCGTCCGCGAGGCCGCCGACCCCGCCGGCCCGGGCGCCGGAGCGGAGGCCGCCGGTGCGTCCCCGGCGTCCGCCGGGGACGGCCTGGACGATCCTGACGACATCGACGAGGCGGCCTACGCACTGCCCGAGCCCGAGAGGGCCCCGGCCGCCCGCCCCGTACCGCAGCCCGCGCCCGCCCGCCGGCCCGGCTCACGCCAGTCCGACGACGAGTTCGAGGGGCCCGGACTGCTCGGCAGGCCCCTCGTGGTCGGGCCGGTGGCGCTCGGTGTGGCCGCCCTGGTCGTGGTGCCGCTGGTGATCCTGGGCAGTGGCGGTTCCGGTGACGGCGGAAACCGGGAGGAGACGGCCGCGCGTGCGGGCGGTTCGCCTTCGGCCTCACCGGCTCTGTCGCCGTCCTCGCTGCCGATCCCGCCGCCGTCCGTCTCCCCCTCGGCCGAGGACAAGAACAGGGACAAGGACAAGGACAAGGACGGGGACAAGGACGGGGACAAGGAGGGGAAGGGCAAGAAGCCGACACCGAAGGACACGACGGGGGCGAAGGGCCCGGGCGGGGTCACCGTCACCGTCACGGCCAGGCCCCCGGCGGCGACCACCACCGTCACCGCCAAGCCTGCGCAGGACACCGCGGCCAGTGCCGTGAAGCGGCTCGCCGCGAACGACCCCTCCGGACGGCACATCTGCTACCGCGCGTACGTCTCCGGGCAGGGCTGGCAGAAGCCGGTGTGCGACGGCACGATCGCCGGCACATCGGGTCGGAACCGGCCGATCAAGGCCCTCAACATCGCGGTGCACGGTGTCGGCGGATCAGCCGCCAACGCCTTCCGGCACACGGCGAAGCCGGTCGACGGCCGCGGCGCGTGGCAGCCCAGCTGGACGGCCGTCACCGGCGACGGCCGGAACTTCACCATCGGCAGCGCCAAGCGGAACGCGCCGAACATGCTGGGGTTCGCGATGAACGTCGGTACCGGCGAGATCTGCAACACCGTCCGGCTGCGCGGACATGACTGGGGCGCGCGGGCGTGCAGCAAGCCCCGCCCCGACTTCACCTTCGGCGGCACCCTGGACAACGAGGTCTGGCTGGAGGCCGTGAAGCTCACGGTGTGAGCGTGCGGCGATCACGTCGCCGCACGCCGCCAGATCGTCATGTCCAGCGTGAGGGCGGCGAGTTCCGGCAGCGCCGTCGACTTCGTCTGGACCGTCAGCAGTGCGATGTCCCCGGATTCGTGCTTGACGCAGATCTGACCTGCCACCGGCACCGAGGCCAGCGGCCAGCGGCGCTGGTCGGCATGCGCCAGCATGAGCCGGCACTCGTCGAGGGAGACGGCCTCGTCGGTGAACATCTGCACGAAGACACTGGTGTCGCTCTCCAGCGCACAGCCGGTGTTCTCGCAGTCGAAGCGAATGTCACCCTTGCGGTCCTCGCGCTGGAACGGCTTCTCGAAGCTCAGCGAGTTCTTCGCGTCGAGCCGCTGGAGGACCAGGCCTATGGGGCGCGGCGTCCCGGAGGCCGTCGGGGAGGGCTTCGAGGCCTGTGGCGTCCCGCCCTCGGCGTCCGCGGCGCGCCCGGACGCCGGAGGCGACGCCGTCGACGGGCCCGCCGACCGGCCGGACGGGCCCGGGCCCGGTGTCGACGGCGCGCCAGCCACCCAGTCGCCGAACGTGTTCCCCGCGTCCTGGACCGCCCACAACAGGCCGCCCAGCGCCACCACCCCCGCCGTCACGGCCGCGGTCGTGACGAGCGCGGTGCGGCGCCCTCGGGCCCGCCGCTCCCCCGGCCCGGCCGGCAGCGGCTGCGGCTGGGTGACCACCAGCGGCTGCGGCAGCACCCGGGTGGGGGTGGGCAGCGGGGAGGGGGCCGTCACGTCGGGCCCCCTGACGTCGCTCCAGACAGCCGGACCGGCGCCGCCGGCATCCGCGCCCAGCCGCTGCCCGCACCACTGCACGATCTCCGCCAAGCCCGCCCTGTCCCGCGGGTCGGCCGCCAGGCAGCGGGCGAACAGGGGACGGAGCGGCTCCGGCAGCAAGGACAGGTCGGGTTCGTCGTGCACGATCCGGTACAGCACGCCGATCGCGGAGCCGTCCCCGTACAGGGGGCGGCCCAGGGCGGCGAACGCGGCCGTCTGGCCCAGCGCGAAGACGTCGGTCGCCGCCGTGACCTCGCCCGCGGACGCCTGCTCGGGGGCCATGAAGTGGGGCGTGCCGACGGCGGCGCCGGTGGCGGTGTGCGAGGTGAAGTCGGCGGCCAGCGAGACGCCGAAGTCGATCACCCGCGGCCCGTCGGCGGCGAGCAGCACGTTGGACGGCTTGAGGTCCCGGTGCACGATCCCGGCGGCGTGAATGGCCTGGAGTGCCTCGGCCACCCCCGCCACCAGCCACAGCACCGCGGGCACCGGCAGGGGGCCCCGGCGGGCGACCGCCTCCGTCAGGGACGGGCCGGGCACGTACAGCGTGGCCGCCCAGGGCGGTGTGCCGTCCGCGTCGGCGTCGATGAGCTCGGCGGTGTACGCGCCCCGGACCCGCTGGGCCGCCTCCACCTCCCGGCGGAACCGCCGCCGGAACTCCGGGTCGTCGGCCAGTTCCGGCCGGACCACCTTGATCGCCACCGGCCGGCCGCCCTGCGTGTGCGAGAGGTAGACCCGGCCCATGCCGCCCGCACCGAGCCGGGCCGCGAGGCGGTATCCGGCCACCATGGGCGGATCGTCGCCCTGCAGCGGCTGGAACACCTCGGTCGCGTGGTTCATCGGCCCGTCTCCCCCTCGTCCTCTGGTCCCTCGGTCAACCCTGGGTTGACCGAGGCAGAAGCCTAAGCGGAGTCCGGCGGGCTCATGACGCGGCCGGCGTCTTCGATGCGCCCGTGAGCTCCTCGCCCGCTTCCATCGGGTGGGTGACGTCATGGGCGTCGCGGCCGTTCCGGCCCAGGTGGTTGAAGACCAGGTTGAGCAGCACGGCCGCCACACAGCCCGTGGAGATTCCGGAGTCCAGGACGATCCGGGCCGTCTCCGGGAAGGCGTGGTAGAACTCCGGCGCCGTGATGGGGATGATGCCGACGGCCAGGGAGACCGCCACGATCAGGACGTTGTTGTCGCGGTCCAGGGCGGCCCGGACCAGGGTCTGGATGCCGCTGGCGGCGACCGAGCCGAACAGGACCACGCCCGCCCCGCCGAGCACCGGGCGCGGTACGACGGCGATCAGCGAGGCCGCCATCGGGCACAGGCCCATCAGCACCAGGAAACCGCCGCCCGCGGCGACGACGTACCGGCTGCGGATCTTCGTCATGGCGACCAGGCCGATGTTCTGCGCGAAGGCGCTGCACATGAAGCCGTTGAAGAGCGGGCTGATCGCCGAGCCGAGGGTGTCGGCGCGCAGGCCGGCCGCGATGGTCCTCTCGTCGGCCGGGCGGTCGACGATCTCGCCCAGCGCCAGCATGTCGGCGGTCGATTCGGTCATCGACACCACCATCACCACGCACATCGAGAGGATCGCGGCGAGCTGGAACTGCGGGGCGCCGAAGTGGAACGGGGTGGGGAAGCCGATGACGGCCGCGTCCGCGACGGGGCCGAAGTCCGTGGCGCCGAACGGGATCGCGATCAGCGTGCCGATCACGAGGCCGAGCAGCACGGCGATCTGCTTGACGAAGCCCGTGGTGAAGCGGCGCAGCAGCAGCACGATCAGCAGGGTTACGGCGGCGAGCCCCAGGTTGGTCGCCGAGCCGTAGTCGTGGGCCGTCGGGTCGGGTCCCTGCGCCCAGCCGAAGGCGACCGGGAGCAGCGATATGCCGATCAGGGTGATGACCGTGCCCGTGACCACGGGTGGGAAGAAGCGGATCGCCTTGCAGAAGACGGGGGCCGCCAGGAAGCCCAGGAGTCCGGCGACGACGACCGCGCCGAAGATGATGGGCAGGGCGTCGGACTTGTCCTCGGTGGAGGCGACGATCGCGGTCATCGGGGCGACACCGGCGAAGGTGACACCGTTGACGAACGGCAGCCGGGCGCCGATCTTCCAGATGCCGAGGGTCTGCAAGAAGGTGGCGAGGCCCGCGGTGAACAGGCAGGCGCCGGTGAGGAAGGTCAGGTCGGTGGCGGTGAGGCCGATGGCCGCACCGACGATCAGGGGCGGGGCGACGACGCCCGCGTACATGGCGGCCACGTGCTGGAGGCCGGTCGTCGCCATCTTGAGCGCGGGGAGTTTTTCGTCAACGGGGTGGTCGGCCACGGCGGCGTCCCTCCGGTCGGTTACACGGCTCGCCCAAGGGCCGCCGTGGGTGTCAGGGAGGTGGTGCGGGTGTGGTCATGGGGGTGCCTCCCTGCTCGAGCGAAGCCGAGAGCTTGGGGAGGGACCGGACATCCAGGTGACGGGGGTGGCCGTTCCGGGGCGCCCGCGTGTACGCGCGCGCCCCGGAGACGACCGCCATGGACCCCGCTCGGGTCCACGGCCACCGGCCGGAAGCCGTCCCTCCCGGCCGGAGTCATCGGGGTGTTCAGGCCTCGGCGGCGATCCTCGCCAGCCGCTGGGCCTCGTCCCGCGTGGCGCGGGCGATGGCGTCCTCGTCGGCCGTGAGCAGCCGTCCGTCCTCGACGATCTGCCGGCCGTCCACGAAGGAGGCGGTGACCGGGGCGGCCGCGCCGAAGACCAGGGCGGTCACCGGGTCGGCGATGGAGGCGTGGGCGAGCGTGTCCAGCTTCCACAGCACGAGGTCGGCGAGCTTGCCGGGCTCCAGCGAGCCGGTCTCCGCGGCCCTGCCCAGGACCTGGGCGCCGCCGTACGTGCCGAGCCGCAGGGCCTGACGGGCGTTCAGGGCGGCTTCCCTGTGCGCGCCGAGGCGGTTGATGAGGAGCGCGTTGCGCAGCTCGGTGTGGAGTTCGCCCGACTCGTTGGACGCGGTGCCGTCGACGCCGAGGCCGACCGGGACGCCGGCCGCGAGCATGTCGGGGACGCGGGCGATGCCGGCGGCGAGGCGGGCGTTGGAGGAGGGGCAGTGCGCGACGCCGGTGCGGGACCGGGCGAAGGCGGCGATGTCGGAGTCGTTCATGTGGACGCAGTGCGCCATCCACACGTCCTCGCCGAGCCAGCCGGTGGACTCGAAGTAGTCGGTCGGGCCCATGCCGAACAGTTCGTGGCAGAACTTCTCCTCCTCCACGGTCTCCGAGCCGTGGGTGTGGAGGCGGACGCCGAGGCGGCGGGCCAACTGGGCGCCGTCACGGAGCAGTTCGGTGGAGACGGAGAAGGGCGAGCAGGGCGCGACGGCGACCTGCGTCATGGCGTCGAAGGAGGAGTCGTGGTGCCGGCGCACGGTCTCCTCGGTGGCCGCCAGCGCACCGTCGAGGGTCTCGACGGCGAAGTCCGGGGGCAGGCCGCCGTCCTTCTCGCTGCGGTCCATGGAGCCGCGGGCGAGGGTGAAGCGGACGCCCATGTCGCGGGCGGCGCCGATGATCGCACCGGAGAGGTCGCCGGAGCCACGGGGGAAGACGTAGTGGTGGTCCATGGCGGTGGTGACACCGCCGCGGGCCATCATCGCGAGAGAGCCCTGGGCGGCCGCGCGGACCATCGGCTCGTCGATGCGCGCCCAGGTGGGGTAGAGCGCGACGAGCCAGTTGAAGAGGTTGTGGTCCGTGGCCAGGCCGCGGGTGATCCACTGGTAGAAGTGGTGGTGGGTGTTGATCAGGCCGGGGGTCACGAGGTGCCCGGAGGCGTCGATACGGCGTGCGACGTTCTCCAGACCCTCGGGGGCCGCGCCCGCGCCGAGCGACTCGATGCGGTTGCCGGCGAGGACGACGTGCCCGGAGGCGTACTCCGTATCGTGCGCGTCGACGGTCGCGATCGCGCAGTTCTCGATGACGATGCGCCGGTCTGCTGCCATGGTTCGTCCCTTTTCACGATGTGTGCTGAATTGGCGAGGGCACGGCAGGACCCCGGGAGTTTTGAGTGCCGTGGCCGGGAGGAGGGTTCCCCCGGCCACGGGTGCCGAAAGGGGGAACGTCAGAGGTTGGTGAGGTCCTCGGGGATCCGCGCCTCGCAGCCGTCCCGGAGGATCGTCGCCTCGATCAGGCCGTAGGGGCGGTCGGCGGCGTAGTACACCTCGTTGTCGTTCTTCAGCCCGAACGGCTCCAGGTCCACCAGGAAGTGGTGCTTGTTCGGGAGGGAGAAGCGGACCTCGTCGATCTCACTGCGGTGGTTGATGATCCGCGAACCCATCTGGTACAGGGTCTGCTGGAGCGAGAGCGAGTACGTCTCGGCGAAGGCCTGGAGCATGTGCTTCTTCACCTGCTCGTAGGACTTCTCCCAGTTGGGCATGCGCTGCTCGTCGTCGGTCCAGTTGAACCGCCAGCGGCCGGAGACCTCGGTGGCCAGGATGCGGTCGTAGGCCTCCTTCAGCGTCGTGTACTTGTCCTTGACGTAGCCCCAGAACTCGGAGTTGGTCGAGTTCATCACGACGAGGTCCTTGAGGCCGGAGACGACCTCCCACTTCTCACCGTCGTAGGTGATCTGGGTCAGCCGGACTTCCTGGCCCTTGCGGACGAAGGAGTGCTTGACCTCGTCGGCGCCGATGAACTGCGAGGTGGCGTCGGAGGCCTCGATCCGCTCCCAGGCGTACTCCTCGATGCGGATCCGGGCCCGGTGGATCGGCTCCTGGCTGGTGACGAAGTGCCGGGCGAGGTGGATGCCGAACTGCTCGGCCGACTCGATGCCGTGCTCCTTGGCGAACGCGTACACCGTGTTCTTGGTGGTGTCGGTCGGCAGCACGTTGGCGTTCGAGCCGGAGTAGTGGACCTCGTCCATGTCGCCGGAGAGGGCGACGGAGACGTTGAGGTCCTTGATGTGGTGGGTGGCGCCGTCCCGCGTGATCTTGACGACTCGGTTCTCGGCCTTGCCGTACTGGTTCTGTCCCAGAATGGTGGGCATCTCTAGCTAGCTCCCTCGGTATACGGAGTAGCCGAACGGGTTGAGCAGCAGCGGTACGTGGTAGTGCTCACCGGCCTCGACGGCGAAGGTGATCGCCACCTCGGGAAAGAACGCACCGCTGTCCCGATTCGCGGGGGCGTCCTGCTGCGCATCGGCTTGCTTCTTCGCAGATTCTTCGAAGTACGGCTCCACAGCGAAGTCGAGCCGTACGTGGGTGGTGCCCTCCGGCAGCGCCGGCAGGTCCTTGCACCGTCCGTCCGCGTCGGTCGCGGAGCCGCCGAGCGCCTGCCAGTGCGCGGTCCGGCCGGTGCGGGCGGAGAGCTGGACGGCGACGCCCTCGGCGGGGCGGCCGACGCTGGTGTCCAGGATGTGCGTGGACACGGACGCGGTGGCGGAGGTGCTCATGCTGCTGTCAGTCCTCTTCGACGAGTCGGGCCAGACGGATGCGGTTGATCTTCCCCAGTTCGGCGCGGACGATCTCCCGCTCCCGCTCCGGAGGGTTGCCGATCCGTTCCAGGACGGCGTCGCGCATCTGCTCGCCGGTCCGGCCGGTGGCGCAGATCAGGAAGACATGACCGAACTTCTCCTGGTAGGCGATGTTCAGTTCCAGCATCTCCGCCTTGAGCGCGTCGGAAGCGCCGGCCATGCCGCTCTGTTCCCGGGCCGAGGTGGGATCACCCGGCTTGGGCCGGCCGATGGGCGGATGGCCGGCCATCGCCTCGTCGAGGTCCGCGGCCGTCAGCTCCGCCATGGCGGTGTCGCTCGCGGCGTACAGGTCCTCGCAGGTGGCGTAGGGGCGGGCGGCCAGCAGGCGCTTCGCCCACGCCGTGGAGGCGCACGCCTCGCGGAGGGCGGTGCGAGCCGCGTGCTCCTCGAGGGCGTTGAACCGGGTCAGGCCCGGCGGCGTGGAAGTGGACGTCACGGGAGCCTCCGTGGCCGGTGTCGGCCTTCGTGCTGAACGGGCGTGCCGACAGCTAACGCCCTCCCGCGACAGCACGTCAACAGTTTGTTGAAAATTCGGTGGCACGAAACCGGACCGCCGCGGGACCGGCCGGTCAGGCCCCCTTCTCGCGGTTGAGATAGTTGTAGACGGTGAAGCGGCTGACGCCGAGGGCGCTCGCCACGGTCTCCACCCCGTGCCGTACGGAGAAGGCGCCGCGCGCCTCGAGTATGCGCACGACCTCCTGCTTGGCCCTGCGGTCCAGGTCGGCCAGCGGCACACCCTTGCGGCGTTCCATGGCGGCCAGGATGTGATCGAGGGAGTCGGCGAGCTGCGGCAGCCGGACGGCGACGGCGTCCCGGCCCTCCCAGGCGAGGACGACGTCGTCGGAACCGGCCTCGTCGGGCGGGATCATCTCGCCGCCCATGGCGTCGACCAGGGGCTTCACGGCCGCGATGAACGGCTCGTCCCCCGCGCCGCTCACGCCTCGCCCTCCTCGACCACGTTCACCTGGAGCGTGACCCGGGTGGCACCGGCCTCCAGGGTCTTGCGGAGCAGGGCGTCCACGGCGGTGAGCACCGCGTCGGCGCCGCCCTCCGCGGTGTTGCCGAAGGGACCCACGTCCACGGCGTCCAGCTCGGCGCTCTCCACGACCTCGCGGGCCACCACCGCGTGCGCGGGTGCCTCGTCCAGGTCGAACGGCTCGGTCGTGAACTCCACTCTCAGTCGCACGCGCTCAACCTAACGCGCGGGACGGACTTTCCGGCAGGCCCTCTTGACAGCCCTTGCACCCCGCAGGCAATCTTCCGTTAAGCAGAAACATGATTCCGCAATACGGAATTTGCACCATGGACGCCCGCACCATGGAAGACACGGAAGGGAGCGCCGCCCCGATGGGATTCGCAGACCAGCGCTTCAACGTCAACCTGTCGATCCTCTTCACGGAGCTGCCCCTCCTGGAGCGCCCCGCGGCCGCCGCCGCGGCGGGCTTCACCGCGGTCGAGCTGTGGTGGCCCTGGGTCGACTCGCCCGTCCCCGAACAGTCCGAGCTCGACGCCCTCCAGCGCGCCATCGCGGACGCCGGCGTCCGGCTCACCGGCCTGAACTTCTACGCCGGGCAGCTCCCGGGTCCGGACCGCGGCGCCCTGTCGGTTCCCGGTGCGGAATCGGAGCGGTTCCGCGCCAACATCGACGTGGCCGCCGGCTTCGCCGCCTCGCTGGGCTGCACGGCCCTCAACGCCCTGTACGGCAACCGCGTCGAGGGCGTGGACCCGGCCGAGCAGGACGCGCTCGCCCTGGAGAACCTGGCTCTCGCGGCCCGGGCCGCCGACCGGATCGGCGCGGTCCTGCTGATCGAGGCGCTCAACGAGCCCGAGTCGCCGCTGTACCCGCTGGTGTCCGCGCCCGCGGCCGTCGAGGTCGTCGACAAGGTCAACGAGGCGACCGGTCTCGGCAACGCCCGCTTCCTGATGGACCTCTACCACCTGTCCATGAACGGCGAGGACCTCCCGTCGGTGATCGAGCGGTTCGCCGCGCAGACCGGTCACGTCCAGATCGCCGACAACCCGGGCCGAGGAGCGCCGGGCACGGGCTCACTGCCCCTCGAAGACCTCCTCGACCGGCTGGCGAAGGCGGGCTACGACGGCTGGGTCGGCCTGGAGTACAAGCCGGGCGACCGCCCGAGCGCCGAGGCCTTCGACTGGCTTTCCCGCTGACCCCGCACCTGAAAGGCACCCCATCATGAGCACACTCCCCAAGATCGCCTGGATCGGACTCGGCATCATGGGCTCCCCGATGTCCGAGAACCTGATCAAGGCGGGCTACCGGGTCACCGGCTACACCCTGGAGCAGGACAAGCTGGACCGCCTGGCGGCCGCGGGCGGCACCGCCGCCGGTTCGATCGCCGAGGCCGTGCGGGACGCCGACGTCGTCGTCACGATGGTCCCGGCCTCTGAGCAGGTCGAGGCCATCGCCTACGGCCCCGACGGCATCCTGGAGAACGCACGGTCCGGCGCACTGCTGATCGACATGTCCTCGATCACCCCGCAGACCTCGGTCGACCTGGCGAAGGCCGCCAAGGAGAAGGGCATCCGGGTGCTGGACGCCCCGGTGTCCGGCGGCGAGGCGGGCGCCGTGGAGGCCGTGCTGTCCATCATGGTCGGCGGCGAGCAGGCCGACTTCGACCAGGCCGAGCCGCTCTTCGAGGCGCTCGGCAAGACCATCGTGCTGTGCGGTCCGCACGGCTCCGGCCAGACCGTGAAGGCCGCCAACCAGCTGATCGTCGCCGTCAACATCCAGGCGTGCGCCGAGGCCGTGGTCTTCCTGGAGAAGTCCGGCGTGGACCTGAAGGCGGCCCTGGACGTCCTGGGCGGCGGCCTCGCCGGCTCGACCGTGCTGACCCGCAAGAAGGACAACTTCCTCGGCCGGGACTTCAAGCCGGGCTTCCGGATCGACCTGCACCACAAGGACATGGGCATCGTCACCGACGCCGCCCGCAACGTCGGCGCGGCCCTGCCCGTCGGTGCCGTGGTCGCCCAGCTGGTCGCGTCCCTGCGTGCGCAGGGCGACGGCGGCCTGGACCACTCGGCGCTGCTGCGGGCCGTGGAGCGGCTCTCCGGCGCCCAGGTCTGACGTCTGTCCGCCGGGTCATGGTGGCCCGGGCCCCGATCCCCGGGCGGCGCCGCCGCTGACACCTGTCCTGTCGCGCCCGAAGCGGCTGCGCCGCCCGGAACCAGCCATGCCCACTACTTCAACAAATTGTTGACGCTCCGCTCGCCCCGACCCTAGGCTCCACAAAGCGGAAACATATTTCCGCTGCCCTCTCGTACGGAAGGTCACGATGTCGCAGCGCGTGCTCACCACCGAGTCCGGCGCCCCCGTCGCCGACAACCAGAACTCCGCCACCGCCGGTGCCGGCGGCCCGCTCCTGCTCCAGGACCAGCATCTGCTGGAGAAGCTGGCGCGCTTCAACCGCGAGCGCATCCCGGAGCGCGTGGTGCACGCCCGCGGCTCGGGCGCGTACGGGCACTTCGAAGTGACCGACGACGTCACGGACTTCACCCACGCCGACTTCCTCGGCGCGGTCGGCAAGCGCACCGAGGTGTTCCTGCGCTTCTCGACCGTCGCCGACTCGCTCGGCGGGGCGGACGCTGTGCGCGACCCGCGCGGTTTCGCGGTGAAGTTCTACACCGAGGAGGGCAATTACGACCTCGTCGGGAACAACACCCCCGTGTTCTTCATCAAGGACCCCGTCAAGTTCCCCGACTTCATCCATTCGCAGAAGCGCGACCCGTTCACGGGCCGTCAGGAGCCGGACAACGTCTGGGACTTCTGGGCGCACTCCCCCGAGGCCACGCACCAGGTGACCTGGCTGATGGGCGACCGCGGCATCCCGGCCTCGTACCGGCACATGAACGGCTACGGCTCGCACACCTACCAGTGGACCAACAGCCGGGGCGAGGCCTTCTTCGTCAAGTACCACTTCAAGACCAACCAGGGCATCCGCTGCCTGAGCAGCGAGCAGGCCGCCGAGATCGCGGGCAAGGACCCGGGCTCGCACCAGACGGACCTGCTCCAGGCCATCGAGCGGGGCGTACACCCGTCCTGGACGCTCCACGTGCAGCTGATGCCCGCGGCCGAGGCGGCGGAGTACCGCTTCAACCCGTTCGACCTGACCAAGGTGTGGCCGCACCAGGACTACCCGCTCCGGCGCGTGGGCCGGCTGGTGCTGGACCGCAACCCGGACAACGTCTTCGCCGAGGTCGAGCAGGCCGCGTTCTCCCCGAACAACTTCGTTCCCGGCATCGGCCCCTCCCCCGACAAGATGCTCCAGGGCCGTCTGTTCGCCTACGCGGACGCCCACCGTTACCGCCTGGGCGTCAACCACACGCTGCTCGCCGTCAACGCGCCCCGCGCCACGACCGCGCAGAACTACGGCCGGGACGGCCTCATGGCGTCCAACCCGCAGGGCCGGTACGCCAAGAACTACGAGCCGAACTCCTACGACGGCCCGGCGGAGACCGGCCGCCCGCTGTCGGCGCCGCTGGCGGTGCACGGCCACACGGGCACCCACCCGGCGCCCGCGCACACCAAGGACGACGACTTCTTCCAGGCCGGCGAGCTGTACCGGCTGATGTCCGCCGAGGAGAAGTCCCGCTTGGTCGCCAACATCGCCGGCGGCCTGTCCCAGGTCTCCCGCGACGACGTGATCGAGAAGAACCTCGCGCACTTCCACGCCGCCGACCCCGACTACGGGCGGCGCGTGGAGGAGGCGGTCCGCGCCCTGCGCGAGGACTGAACTCCCTGACCGTGTCCGACCGCCCGGGGCGACCCGGATGAGGGGTGGTCCCCCGGGCACGGACACGGCCAGGGCGCGGACCGCGGCGGCGTGCGAGCCAGTGCGGTGGTGAAGGGCCCGGCCCGGCTTCTCGACCTGAGGGAAGCCGGCCCCGGAGCCCGTCGCACCCGCCGCGGCCCCAGCACCACCCACCCCTCTCCCCGACCCCGTCCGGCGGCGCGAACGTCCTGTCGCGCCCAGCCTCGCGCCGCCGGACGGCCAAGTCCTCCCAGGGTGCGGATCGGTCCCGTTCGCAGCAGCCTGTAGGCATGGCACCTCCCACCGAGCACCCGCATGTCGTGGTCCACGCCCCCGCCCTGGACGGTTCCCGCCGCGTCACCCTGGACGAGGAGCCGCTGGGTGTGGCGACCCACGCCGACGATGTCGCCGAGATCCTGCGCCTGGCCGACCTGTACGTCACCGACGTCGCCGACAGCGACCTCGTCGAATGGCAGGGCGGCGGGCCGGACGACTGGCCGGGGCTGTCGGAGCACCACGAGGCGTGAGCGCGCCTACAGCACCGGTCGTACAGCCCGTACGGAACCCTCAAATCAAGCTCTGAACCCGGCCCCGGGGCTTCAACCGCCCCCGGGGCCGGGCACATTCTCGTCACACGGGGCCCGTCGGCACGGGGGCGGCGGGCCCCGGTACGGGGGTGAAGCCATGAGCGACGGTACGGCGGTCCGGCTGGAGCCGCACGAGATCGCACTGCTGGGGGAGGGCCCGCGGGCCGCCGTCACCGTCGCCGTGGTGGAGCTGCACCTGCGGGGCCTGGTGGACGCGGACCTGCCCGGGACGATCCGGGCGGGTGCCGTGGACGACGTGCCGGCGCACCGGCCGCTTTCTCCGCTTGCGGCTGCGGTGCGCGCCCGTCTGCGCGCGCCGGCCGCCCCCAAGAGCCTCGCGAAGGACCCGGACATCCGGCTCGCGGTGTCCCTCATGCGGATCCCGCTCGCGGAGGCGGGGCTGCTGCGCTATCCCCTGCTCGGGCCGACCCGCGCCGCCCGCCGCCACGTCCGCGGCCTGCGGCAGGACCACCCCCTGCCGGCGAGCAGGCGCGGCCTGACCGACGGTGAACGGCTGCTGCTGGTCGCCCTGCACGGCGACGCGGCCCTGAGGGTGCTGGTGCCGCGCTTCGCACTGCGGGCGGGCCTGGTCCGCCGGGCCGAGGTGGGCGGCAAGAGCCTTCTGAAGAACTCACCGCGCGGCCGCGGGGACGGGGGTTACCACTACTGCGGTGGCGGCGGGGGCGGCTGCGGAGGCGGAGGGGGCTGACCCGTGCGTGCGCCGGCGGCCATGCGGCACGGGACCTGCGGCACGGGACATGCGTGAGGGGCGGTCCGTCCTCATGGACGGGCCGCCCCTCGGCTCCGCCGTGCGTCAGACCTTCAGCGTCCGGATCGAGGTCGGAGCGTGGCCGGGCTCGGTGGCGATCTCCTCGAACTCCACCACGTTGCCGATGTCGTTGGTCGTGGACATGGAGATGTTGGTGACGCGCTCCAGGATCGCCTCGACGACGACCGGGACCCGGTGCTCCGCGGCCAGCTTCCTGGCCTGCTCGAAGGCATCGCCCAGGTCCGCCGGGTCGGTGACGCGCAGCGCCTTGCAGCCGAGGCCCTCGGCGACCTTGACGTGGTCGACGCCGTAGACGCCGAGCTCCGGGGAGTTGAGGTTCTCGAACTCCAGGTTGACCTGGAAGTCGATCTCGAACGCCCGCTGCGCCTGGCGGATCAGCCCCAGGTAGGAGTTGTTCACGAGGACGTGGACGTAGGGGATCCGGTGCTGCGCGCCGACGGCGAGTTCCTCCAGCATGAACTGGAAGTCGTAGTCGCCGGAGAGGGCGACGACCAAGGCCTCCGGGTCGGCCTTGGCGACGCCGAGCGCGGCCGGGATGGTCCAGCCGAGCGGGCCCGCCTGGCCGCAGTTGATCCAGTGGCGGGGCCGGTAGACGTGCAGCATCTGGGCGCCGGCGATCTGCGAGAGGCCGATGGTGGAGACGTACCGGGTCTCCGGGCCGAAGGCCTTGTTCATCTCCTCGTAGACGCGCTGCGGCTTGATCGGGATGTCGTCGAAGTGCGTACGCCGCTGGAGGGTCGCCTTGCGCTCCTGTGCGGCTTCGGCCCACGCGGAGCGGTCGGGCAGCGCCCCGGCGGCCTTCAGCTCACGGGCGACCTCGACGAACAGTTCCAGGGCGGCCCGGGCGTCGGAGGCGATGCCGTAGTCGGGGGCGAAGATCCTGCCGATCTGGGTGGGCTCGATGTCGACGTGGACGAACGTCCGCCCGGCCGTGTAGACGTCGAGTTTGCCGGTGTGGCGGTTGGCCCAGCGGTTGCCGATGCCGAGGACGAAGTCGGACTCCAGGAACGTGGCGTTGCCGTAGCGGTGCGAGGTCTGCAGGCCGACCATGCCGGCGTTCAGCTCGTGGTCGTCGGGCAGCAGGCCCCAGCCCATCAGGGTCGGGACCACCGGTGTGCCGGTCAGTTCGGCGAACTCGACGAGGAGTTCGGCGGCGTCGGCGTTGATGATGCCGCCGCCCGCGACGATCAGCGGCCGCTCGGACGCGTTGAGCATCCCGATCGCCTTCTCGATCTGGGCGCGGGTCGCGGCGGGCTTGTAGACCGGGAGCGGCTCGTAGGTCTCCGGGTCGAACTCGATCTCCGTCAGCTGCACGTCGATCGGCAGGTCGATGAGGACCGGGCCGGGGCGGCCGGAGCGCATCAGATGGAAGGCCTGCTGGAAGACGCCCGGGACCTGCGCGGCCTCCAGCACCGTGACGGCCATCTTCGTGACCGGTTTGGCGATGGAGGCGATGTCGACGGCCTGGAAGTCCTCCTTGTGGATCACGGCGGTCGGGGCCTGGCCCGTGATGCACAGGATCGGGATGGAGTCGCCGGTCGCGGAGTACAGGCCCGTGATCATGTCGGTGCCGGCCGGGCCCGAGGTACCGATGCAGACGCCGATGTTGCCCGGGTGGGTGCGGGTGTAGCCCTCGGCCATGTGCGAGGCGCCCTCGACGTGCCGGGCGAGGGTGTGGGTGATGCCGCCGGAGGCTTTGAGCGCCGCGTAGAACGGGTTGATCGCCGCGCCGGGGACACCGAACGCGTCGGCGACGCCCTCACGCTTGAGGATCTCAACTGCCGCGCGGGCAGCGGTCATTCGAGCCATCGAGTACTCCTGCTTCGACTGTCGGATTCGCACTCCCGTCGCGCCCCGCGGTGAGCTCTTCCGTATTGTGGAATTAGTTTTCTGCTATCTGGAATGAATGTATGCGGGGTGGGCGAGGGGCGTCAAGAGACGCCAAGCGCCGGACAGGGCGGGGCCCGAGGGAGCACGATGGGCACGCTGTCCCGACGCGACACGGTTCTGGAGTGGCCATGACCGAGACCGTTGCGGTGCGCTGCCCGGCCTGCCGCCGCGAGCACCGTTACACGGCTCCCGCGTACCCCTGCGCGTGCGGCGCGCCGGTCGCCCCGCGACTGGACCGCGACGGCTCGCCGACGCCCGTCTCGCACCGCGTCTGGCAGGACGAATGGGTGACGGTGCGGTGCGGCTCCTGCGGCCGGTACGGCGAGTGGCCGCACCCGGAGGTGGGGTGCGCGTGCGGGGTGGTGCTGCGGGTGGCGGTGGTGGAGGGCCGGGACGGCGCCGGGGACGAGGAGGCGGCGGCCGGCGGCGCGTCACCCACCGAGAGCACGCGGACCGACCTGGACGCGGCGGTGGATCAGGGTGAGACGTCCGCTCGAAAAGTGGCGCAGGCCGGGGACGACCGGGGCGACCGGGAGACGACTGCGGCCCGGGACGACAGGAGCGACCAGGAGACGACGGCCCGGGACGACAAGGGCAGCCAGGAGACGACTGCGGCCCGGGACCACGAGAGCGACCGGCAGACCACTACGGCCCGGGACGACAGGGACTGCCGGCACGCAGCTCCCCACCTCAGCCCGCCGGCCGACCGGCGCGAGCCCGCCACCGCCGATGCCTCCGCCGCCGGCGACGCCCCCTCCACCGATGCCGTCCCCTCGGCCGACGTCGCACCCCGCCTCCACCCGCCGGCCACGGCGCGCGAGCCCGCCACCGCCGATGCATCAACCGCCGGCGAGGCCTCCGCCCCGACCGACGCCACGCCCCACCTCAGTACGACCACCACCGGCCCCACGGCCGGCCCCCACGGGGAAGCGACCGCCGATGCATCCACGGCGGGCGAAACCGCACCCCGCCCCTACCCGCATGGCGGCCCACGCGAGCCCGCCGCCACCCATGCATCCACCGCCGGCAACGCCACCGCCGCCGACGCATCCGCCGACGCGAGCGACACCACCTCCACCCGACCCCCCTTCCGGTCCGTCACCATCCGCACCGCCCTCGACGCCGTCACGGCCACCGCGCTGTACCTGCGCTGGCTCGGATACCGGGGTGTGCGGCGGGCGGACCAGCGGCCTCCGTCCGGTATCGGACTGGCCGCCCGCGGCGTCGTCGCGCAGGTGGACCCTGCCGTGCGCCCGGCGGGTCTGCGGGACGTGGAGTGCCTGTGGCTGACGGCCATGAGCGAGTCCGCGGACGGCCTCTACTTCTCCCTCGCCGGGTACGCCGACGACGCCCGGGCCCGCGCCGACGCCCTGGGCGTCCCCCTGTTCGTCCTGGACCTCACCGGCACACCGAGGCCGGTGAACGCCCCGGCCGAGACGCTGGCCGCGACCGGATCCGGGACGCGGGCCCCCTGACCACGCCGCCGCACCGCATACTCACCGCATGCGCATCCGCCCCGCGGCCCCAGCCGAACTCCCCGTCCTCCAGGACATCGAAAGGGCCGCCGGCGCCCCCTTCCGCGACCTCGGCATGCCGGAGATCGCCGACGACGAGCCGCCCGCCCTCGACGTACTGGAGCACTACCGCCGGGCGGGCCGCTGTCTGGTCGCTTGCGACCCGCAGGACCGGCCGGTCGCCTACCTCCTCGCCGAACCGGTCGACGAGGCCCTGCACATCGAGCAGGTCTCGGTCCACCCGCGCGCCGCCCGCCGGGGCGTGGGCCGCGCTCTCCTGGACCACGCCGCCGACCACGCCCGCGAGGAGGGGCTGACCTCCCTGACGCTGACCACCTTCACGGAGGTCCCGTGGAACGCCCCCTACTACGAGCGCCTCGGCTTCCGCCCGCTCCCCGAGGAGGACCTCACGCCCGGCCTGCGCGCGATCCGCGCGACGGAGGCCGGACTCGGCCTGGACCGCTGGCCACGGGTGTGCATGCGAAAGCCGTTGTGAACGGGAATGCGCCGCTGCCACGATGACCCCGTGGACGACACACACCCCTGCGCGCCGGCCCTGCGCCGAGCAGAACCGGCCGACTGGACCGCACTGGCGGAGACGGACGCGCTGGCGGCATCGGGCGACCAGGGGCGACGGGCGAGCATCCGCCGCTGGTGCTCGGCAGGCCTCGTCACGCTGGCGGAGGACGCCCGCGGCCCCGTGGGGTACGCCGTACTGGAGTACACCTTCTTCGAGCAGGGCTTCCTCACCCTGCTGACCGTCGCACCCGGCGCCCGCCGGCAAGGAGTGGCCACGCACCTCCTCGCCGCCGTCGAGGCCGCGTGCACCACTCCCAAGCTGTTCACCTCGGCCAACGTCTCCAACCAGCCGATGCACCGACTGCTCCTGACAGCGGGCTGGCAACCGGCGGGCCTGGTGCACGGACTGGACGACGGCGACCCCGAGCTCTTCTACCTCTGCCCGTCCGCGAACCTCTCCCGCAGCTCCACCTTGCGCACCTTCCCGGACACCGTCATCGGGAAGGAGTCGAGGATCCGCACCCGGGCCGGGACCTTGTAGTGCGCCAACTGCCCCTCGCAGAAGGCCCGGAGCTCCTCCAGTGTCGGCGGGTCGGCCGGGTCGCGGGCGATGACGCAGGCCAGGACCTCCTCGCCGTAGCTCTCGTGCGGGACGCCGACGACCTGGACGTCCTGGATCTTCGGGTGGCCGTAGAGGAACTCCTCGATCTCGCGGGGGTAGATGTTCTCCCCGCCCCGGATGATCATGTCCTTGATGCGCCCGACGATCTCGACGTAGCCGTCCTCGCGCATCACGGCGAGGTCACCCGTGTGCATCCAGCGGCCGGCGTCGACGGCCTCGGCGGTCTTCTCCGGCTCGTTCCAGTAGCCGAGCATCACGCTGTAGCCTCGGGTGCACAACTCCCCCGCCGTGCCACGCGGTTGCGTGACCCCCGTCGCCGGATCGACGATCTTGACCTCGATGTGCGGCAGGACCCGGCCGACCGTGCCGGTGCGGTGCTCCAGGTCGTCGTCCCGGCGGGTCTGGAGGGACACCGGGGACGTCTCGGTCATGCCGTAGCAGATGGAGACCTCCGCCATGTGCATCTCGGCGACCACCCGCTTCATCACCTCCACCGGGCAGGGCGAGCCCGCCATGATGCCGGTGCGCAGGGAGGAGAGGTCGTAGGAGGCGAAGTCGGGGAGGTTCAACTCCGCGATGAACATGGTGGGAACGCCGTAGAGCGAGGTGCAGCGCTCCTGCTGGACCGCGTCCAGGGTCGCCTTCGGGTCGAAGGACGGGGCGGGGATGACCATGCAGGCGCCGTGCGAGGTGGCGGCGAGATTGCCCATCACCATGCCGAAGCAGTGGTAGAAGGGCACCGGGACGCAGATCCGGTCCTGCTCGGTGTACGCGATCAACTCGCCCACGAAGTAGCCGTTGTTGAGGATGTTGTGGTGGGAGAGGGTCGCGCCCTTGGGGAAGCCCGTCGTGCCCGACGTGTACTGGATGTTGATCGGGTCGTCGCAGGAGAGTTCCGCGTACACGGCGTCCGCGGTCGCCCGGCCGAGCAGGATTTCCCAGCCCGGGTCGCCGAAGTGGACCACCTCCCGCAACTCCGGTAGGTCATCGCGCACTTGCTCGACCATGGCCCGGTAGTCGCTCGTCTTGTGACCGAGGGAGGCGAACAGCAGGGACACGCCGGCCTGCTTCAGGACGTAGGCGACCTCGTGGGTGCGGTACGCCGGGTTGATGTTCACCATGATCGCGCCGATGCGGGCGGTGGCGTACTGGACGAGCACCCACTCGGGGCAGTTGACCGCCCAGATGCCCACCCGGTCGCCCTTGGTCACCCCGGAGGCGTGCAGGGCGGAAGCCAGCTCGTCGACCGCCGCGCCGAACTCGGCGTACGTCCAGCGCCGTCCGGACGGCACGTCGACCAGCGCCTCGCGGTCCGGCCAGGCGGCCACCGCCCGGTCCAGGTTGGCCCCGATGGTGTCGCCGAGCAGCGCCGTCGCGCCGGTGCCGTGGCTGTAGGAGTTCACCGGAAATCCTCCTCGCGGTACTCGGCGTCCGACCCGGCCGCCGTGGCCTCACGCAGCTCGATCCGGCGGATCTTGCCGGAGACGGTTTTGGGCAGGGCGCCGAACTCCAGCCGGCGGATGCGCTTGTAGGGGGCCAGCGTCTCGCGGGAGTGCTCGAACAGGACCTTGGCGGTGTCGGGGCCGGGCTGCCAGCCCTCCGCCAGGACGACGTAGGCCTTCGGGACGGCGAGCCGCAGTTCGTCCGGGGCGGGCACGACCGCCGCCTCGGCGACCGCCTCGTGTTCCAGCAGCGCGCTCTCCAGCTCGAACGGGCTGATCTTGTAGTCGGAGGCCTTGAAGACGTCGTCACTTCGCCCGATATAGGTCAGATAACCCTCTTCATCCCTTGAAGCGACGTCCCCCGTGCGGTAGTAGCCGCCGGCCATCGCCTCCGCCGTGCGGTCGGCGTCGCCGTGGTAGCCGGTCATCAGGCCGACGGGGCGGTCGGACAGGTCGAGCGCGATCTCGCCCTCCGAGGCGCCCGGCGCACCGGAGACGGGATCGAGGAGTTCGACGCGGTAGCCGGGGCTCGGCCGCCCCATGGAGCCGGTCTTGAGCGGCTGGCCGGGGCTGTTGGCGACCTGCACGGCCGTCTCGGTCTGGCCGAACCCGTCCCGGATGGTGCGGTTCCAGGCCCGGCGGACCTGCTCGATGACCTCCGGGTTGAGCGGCTCGCCGGCCGCGACGACCTCGCGGGGCGGGGTGCGCAGCTGCGTCAGGTCGGCCTGGATGAGCATGCGCCACACGGTCGGCGGGGCGCAGAAGGTGGTGACGCCCGCCCGGTCCATCTCGGTCATGAGACGGACGGCGTCGAAACGCGTGTAGTTGTGCAGGAAGACGGTCGCCTCGGCGTTCCACGGGGCGAACAGGTTGGACCAGGCGTGCTTGGCCCAGCCGGGTGAGGAGATGTTCAGGTGTACGTCGCCGGGTTTCAGGCCGATCCAGTACATGGTCGACAGATGGCCGATCGGGTACGACGTGTGGGTGTGCTCGACGAGCTTGGGCCGGGCGGTGGTGCCCGAGGTGAAGTAGAGCATCAGCGGGTCGTCGGCCCGGGTGGGGCCGTCGGGGGTGAAGTCGGCGGAGGCACCGTAGGCGTCGTCCAGCGGCAGCCAGCCGTCCGGCACGGCGCCGGCGGCGCCCGCGGCGATGCGCGTGTAGTCGCCGGGCACCTCGGCGAACTTGCCGGTGTCCTCGGGGCGCGCGACGACGTGCCGGACCCGGCCGCGCTCGACGCGGTCGCGCAGGTCGGCGGGGCCGAGCAGCGGGGTGGCCGGGATGACCACCGCGCGCAGCTTCATCGCGGCGAGGGCGGTGATCCACAGTTCGGCCTGGTTGCCGAGCATGACGAGGATCCGGTCCTCGGCGCGCACGCCCCGCTCCCGCAGCCAGGTGGCGAACTGTGCCGACCGCACCGACATCTCCCCGAAGGACAGCCGGGTCTCGCGGCCGTCCTCCTCGACGAGGTGGAGGGCGGTGCGGGCGTTGCCGTCGGCGATCTGGTCGAACCAGTCGAGCGCCCAGTTGAAGTACTCGGGGCGGGGCCAGCGGAAGCCCGCACAGGCCGTCGGGTAGTCCTCGCGGTGCTCCAGCAGGAAGTCCCGCGCGTCGCGGAACAGTGCCGTCGCCGATGTCATCTGTCCTCCTGGGTGCCGGACCATTGCCGGGCGGCTCCGAGCCATCGTGTAATCCGTGATGCAGGTCTCACTACCCCCGAACGGGGGGTGCGCCCGCACAGGAGCCGTAGTGAAGGGGCGATCAGGGTGACGACAGACGCGTCCGACGCGGTCGAGATGCGCGACGCGCTGCTGCGTCTGCGGCGGGACACCGGCCTTCCGGTCGCCTTCGGCGGGCTGCTGGAGGCCGGGCAGCAGATGCGCATCAGCGAACTGAGCGGCACGGCGACGCACGCCCTGCGATCGCTGGTGGTGACGCCCGGCACCGGTCTAGGCGGCAAGACGGTGGCGCTGTCCCGGCCGTGCGTGGTGACGGACTACTCGGTGTCGCGGCAGATCAGCCACGAGTACGACGCCCCGGTGGCCGCTGAGGGGCTGCGCTCGGTGCTGGCCGTGCCGGTGGTGGTGCGGCACCGGGTGCGCGGGGTGCTGTACGGGGCGCTGCGCACGGCACTGCCGCTGGGCGGCCGGATGCTGGACGCGGCGGTCGAGGCGGCACGGGACGTGGAGCGGGCGCTGGTCGTCCGGGACGAGGCCCGCACGGTCGTCGCCGGGGCGGGTCCGGGATGGGAGCAGGTGCGGGAGGCGCACGCGGCCCTGCGGGCGCTGGCCGGGCGGATCACGGACCCGGAGCTGCGGGCGGAGCTGCTCGGCGCGTGCGCGCTGCTGACGGCCG
>NZ_WWIC01000235.1:0-12344 GCF_009872555.1 Streptomyces sp. SID5643 | reverse complement strand
CAGTATCCGGTATTAGACCCCGTTTCCAGGGCTTGTCCCAGAGTGCAGGGCAGATTGCCCACGTGTTACTCACCCGTTCGCCACTAATCCCCACCGAAGTGGTTCATCGTTCGACTTGCATGTGTTAAGCACGCCGCCAGCGTTCGTCCTGAGCCAGGATCAAACTCTCCGTGAATGTGTACCGGTAATCCGGTGCAACACCACGAGAGCGGAACAGTCAGGCGGAATAGGCCCGACCGTTCACAGCGTCCTCGCTGTGTTATTTCAAAGGAACCTCGACCATCGGTTGTCCGATGGACGGGGTATCAACATATCTGGCGTTGACTTTTGGCACGCTGTTGAGTTCTCAAGGAACGGTCGCTTCCTTTGTACTCACCCTCTCGGGCTTTCCTCCGGGCGCTTCCCTTCGGTCTTGCGTTTCCGACTCTATCAGATCTTTTCTCGATCCGATTTCCTCGGTGCTTTCCAGGTTCCCGCTTCCGCGTTTCCCTTTCCGGCGGTTCCGACTTTATCAGAAGTTCTGAGTCGGATTTCCCTCCCCGGCCGGGCATGGTCCCTGGTGCCTGAGTTGGCCCGGGTGCCCCGTCGGGAGGAGTTGTAAACCTACTGGAGCGGGGCGCCTCGATGCAAATCGAGGCGCCCCGCTCCCAGTTGGCGTCGGCTCAGACCCGACGGGCCGTCAGACCTCCACGACCACAGGCAGGATCATCGGGCGGCGGCGGTAGGTGTCCGAGACCCACTTGCCCAGCGTGCGGCGTACGAGCTGCTGGAGCTGGTGGGGTTCGACCACGCCGTCCTGGGCGGAGCGTTCGAGTACCTCCGTGATCCTGGGGATCACGTCAGCGAAGGCGGAGTCCTCGATTCCGGAGCCCCGGGCCTGGATGTGCGGGCCGCCGGTGATCTTCCCGGTGGACGAGTCGATGACCAGGAAGACGGAGATGATGCCCTCGTCACCGAGGATCCTGCGGTCCTTCAGGGCCGGCTCGCCCACATCGCCGACCGAGAGACCGTCGACGTAGACGTAGCCCGCCTGGACCTTGCCGGAGATCTTGGCCTTGCCCTCGATGAGGTCGACGGCGACGCCGTCCTCGGCGATGACGATGCGGTCGTGCGGGACGCCGGTCAGGGCGCCCAGCTCGGCGTTGGCGCGCAGGTGGCGCCATTCGCCGTGCACCGGCATCAGGTTCTTCGGGCGGCAGATGTTGTAGAAGTACAGCAGCTCGCCCGCGGAGGCGTGGCCGGAGACGTGGACCTTGGCGTTGCCCTTGTGGACGACGTTGGCGCCCCAGCGGGTGAGGCCGTTGATCACGCGGTAGACCGCGTTCTCGTTGCCGGGGATCAGGGACGACGCCAGGATCACCGTGTCGCCCTGCACGATGCGGATCTGGTGGTCGCGGTTGGCCATGCGGGACAGGGCCGCCATCGGTTCGCCCTGGGAGCCCGTGCAGACCAGGACCACCTCGCTGTCCGGGAGGTCGTCGAGCGTCTTGACGTCGACGACCAGGCCCGGGGGAACCCGCAGGTAGCCCAGGTCCCGGGCGATGCCCATGTTGCGGACCATGGAGCGGCCGACGAAGGCGACGCGGCGGCCGTACTCGTGCGCGGCGTCCAGGATCTGCTGGATGCGGTGCACGTGACTGGCGAAGCTCGCGACGATGATGCGCTTGCGGGCGCCCGCGAAGACCTGGCGCAGGACGTTGGAGATCTCCCGCTCGGGCGGGACGAAGCCCGGCACCTCGGCGTTCGTCGAATCCGAGAGGAGCAGGTCGATGCCCTCTTCGCTCAGGCGTGCGAATGCGTGGAGGTCCGTGAGCCGGCTGTCCAGCGGGAGCTGGTCCATCTTGAAGTCGCCGGTGTGGACCGCCATGCCCGCGGGGGTGCGGATGGCCACGGCCAGCGCGTCCGGGATGGAGTGGTTGACCGCGATGAACTCGCAGTCGAAGGGACCGATGCGCTCGCGGTGCCCCTCCGCCACCTCCAGCGTGTAGGGGCGGATGCGGTGCTCCTGGAGCTTGGCCTCGATGAGGGCGAGGGTCAGCTTGGAGCCGATCAGCGGGATGTCCGGCTTCTCGCGCAGGAGGAAGGGGACACCGCCGATGTGGTCCTCGTGGCCGTGCGTGAGCACGATGCCCTCGATGTCGTCGAGGCGGTCCCTGATGGACGAGAAGTCCGGCAGGATCAGGTCGATGCCGGGCTGCTCCTCCTCGGGGAAGAGCACTCCGCAGTCGACGATCAGGAGGCGGCCGCCGAATTCGAAGACCGTCATGTTCCGGCCGATTTCGCCGAGGCCGCCGAGCGGAGTGACGCGCAGGCCGCCCTCGGGGAGCGGCGGGGGCGTGCGGAGTTCGGGATGCGGATGACTCAAAAGACTCTCCTCACCACGCACGCCACGTACCGGTGGGGCACGTGGCGCGCGTGACGTTCGTGCAGAAGCAGTTGTCTGTGTGGGGTGTGCGGGCACCGGTGGCCCGCTTATTCAGTTGTGAAGCAGTTGCGCGGGGATCCGCGCGAAGTCTGATGTCAGAGCTGTACCCCGCCGGCGGCAAGATCGATCTTGAGTTGTTCGATCTCCTCGGGCGCGCACTCGACCATGGGGGCGCGCAGCGGCCCGGCGGGCAGTCCCTGCAAGGCGAGTGCCGCCTTGGTCGTCATCACGCCCTGGGTGCGGAACATACCCGTGTACACAGGGAGCAGCTGCTGGTGGATCTCGGTGGCCTTCTGGACGTCGCCCGAGGTGTACGCCTCGACCAGGGCGCGCAGCTCGGGGGTGACGACGTGGCCGACGACGGAGACGAAGCCGACCGCGCCGACCGAGAGCAGGGGCAGGTTCAGCATGTCGTCGCCGGAGTACCAGGCGAGGCCGGAGCGGGCGATGGCCCAGCTGGCGCGGCCGAGGTCGCCCTTGGCGTCCTTGTTGGCGACGATCCGCGGGTGCTCGGCGAGGCGGACGAGCGTCTCGGTGTTGATCGGGACGCCGCTGCGGCCGGGGATGTCGTAGAGCATCACCGGGAGGCCGGTGGTGTCGGCGACGGCCGTGAAGTGCCGGTAGAGGCCCTCCTGCGGGGGCTTGTTGTAGTACGGGGTCACGACGAGCAGGCCGTGCGCACCGGTGCGCTCCGCCGCTCGGGCGAGTTCCATGCTGTGGTGCGTGTCGTTGGTGCCGACTCCGGCCACCACGTGGGCGCGGTCTCCGACCGCCTCCAGGACCGCCCGTACGAGATCCGCTTTCTCCGCGTCGCTGGTGGTCGGGGACTCGCCGGTGGTGCCGTTGATGATCAGGCCGTCGTTGCCTGCGTCCACCAGGTGGGCGGCGAGCCGCTGCGCGCCGTCGAGGTCGAGTGCGCCGTCCGCCGTGAAGGGCGTGACCATGGCGGTGAGGACCCGCCCGAAGGGGGTCTGCGGAGTCGAGGTCGGAGCCATGGGTTACACGCTACTCGTTGCTCAGGACCGGGTCTGCCCGCGGGGCAGGTGACAAGTCGCGACAAAGGTGGAGCCCGGCACTGCCTGCTCGGGGGTTCAAGCAGTGCCGGACCCGTTTGATCAGGCTAGATGAACTTCTCCAAATGCCGCAATACGGACACTTCGCGCGGCTGAACCGTACATCTGTACCTGGCCGGGGGCCGGGGGGCCTGTTACGGCGCCACGCGTCCGTTCGCGTTGAAGGCGGCGTACGTGAGCGGCATGAGCCGGGACCACTCGGCCTCCAGCTTCTCGCCGACCATCTCGATCTCGCGCTGCGGGAAGGACGGGACCTTCGCCAGCTCGTGCTGGGTGCGCAGACCGAGGAAGTGCATCAGCGAGCGGGCGTTGCAGGTGGCGTACATCGACGAGTACAGGCCGACCGGGAGGACCGCCCGGGCCACCTCGCGGGCGACGCCCGCGGCGAGCATCTCCTGGTACGCCTCGTACGCCTGCCGGTACGAGTCCTCCATCACACGGCCGACGAGCTCCTGCTGGGCCTGGGTGCCCTCCACGAAGACGTACTTGCCCGGGCGGCCCTCCTGGACCAGCTTGCGGGACTCGTCCGGGACGTAGAAGACGGGCTGGAGCTCGCGGTAGCGGCCGCTCTCCTCGTTGTACGACCAGCCGACGCGGTGCCGCATGAACTCGCGGAAGACGAAGATCGGGGCGCTGATGAGGAAGGTCATCGAGTTGTGCTCGAAGGGACTGCCGTGCCGGTCCCGCATCAGATAGTTGATCAGGCCCTTGGAACGCTCGGGGTCCTTCTTCAGCTCGTCCAGGGACTGCTCGCCCAGGGTCGAGACACGGGCGGCGAAGAGGACGTCCGCGTCGGACGCGGTGTGCTTGACCAGCTCGACGGTGACATCGCTGCGGTAGCTGGGCTTGAGGTCGTCGGCGGGGGTGTCGGTCACGATTGGCAGGGCCTTCCCATCTCGTCGTGTGGCGACGCCACTCTACGGCCCGGCCAATTCAGTGCGATCGGTGGCGTGCCGCAATGAAGTTGGTGAAACAGGGCACCTCTGAGGGAGTTCGTTCGTCTCTACAGACGAAAGTGATCCGTTCCACCCTTGAAGGAGACGTACCCCTGATGTTCGGTCGGCGTGAACCCGTACCGTTTGCCTTCGTCGCCGAGGCCGACAGGTTCCGCAGCAATGTCACTCCCCCACCGCGCGAGCGGTCGTCCGTCGGTGAGGTGGCCGGCCGCTGGCTGCTGGGGCTCACCATCGTGGCGGGGCTCGTGGGGTCCCTGCTCATCGGGACTCCCGCGCTGACGCCCGACAAGACGGCTGATCAGCCTCAGCAGTCGCAGGCGTCCGAGAGGCGCTGAACCGCACCGCACCGGCGGTGACTCCATCCGGCCCCCCGACAGTGGTGACCGGGGACACAGATCGGTAGCCTCACCGGGCACAGCCCACGCATGGATCGAGTGAGGACCAGCCGTGCCCCTGCCCTTCCTGACGGCCGACCGCGTTTTCGAGGCAGCGGACGACGTTCCGTTGCCCTACGACGACCGTGACCGCTGGCGGCGGCCGTACCGGCCCGGGCCGTGGCGCGTCGCAGTCGCGGCGCTGGCGCTGCTGCTCGCCTCGTTCGTGCTGTTCGCGGCGGTCATCATCGCCGCGACGGCCGAACTGACGTCGGCCGGGGTCGTGTTCGCCCTCGCGCTGCTCGTCATCGCCGCGGCGCTGCGGCTGCTGCGCATGGGCGTGTGGGTCAGCGCCCGCGGGCTGCGGCACGTGGGTTTCCTCACGACGCGTACGGCGCCCTGGGCGCAGGTCGTCTCCGTGCGGACGGTGCAGCAGCCGGTGCGCTGGCTGGGGCTGCCGCGGACCGTGCAGGGGCAGGCGCTGCTGCTCGGACGTCAGGAAGCGGGCGGCATGCCGCCCCTGATGACGACGCACAACGCGGACTTCCTGGGCCGCGCGGTGGCTTTCGACCGGGCGGCGGACTCGGTCGAGGCGTGGGCCGAGGAGTACGGCCCGCGCTGACCTCACTCTTCTCATGCCGGCGGGGCCGGACCGTTCGTACGGTCCGGCCCCGCCGGCATGAGGAGAGGGTGCGGTTCAGGCCGCTTCGGGCTGCTTGCCGTCGTGCAGCGCGATCGCGCGCTGCATCGCCTTGCGGGCGCGCGGGGTGTCGCGGGCGTCGTGGTAGGCGACGGCGAGGCGGAACCAGGTGCGCCAGTCGTCGGGGGCGTCCTCCGTCTCGGCCTTGCGCCTGGCGAAGACCTCGTCGGCCGAGTCGCGGTCGATGCGCCCGCTGGGGGTGCGCCGCAGTTCGTCGACGGGCAGACCGCCCTCGGCGTCGAGTTCCGCGGCGAGTCGGCTCGCCTTGCGGGCGAACTGGGTGTTCTTCCACAGGAACCACAGACCGATGACCGGCAGGATCAGCACCGCGACACCGAAGGTGACGGTGAGGGGCGTGCCGGTCTCGATGAGCAGGACGCCGCGGCTGCCGACCAGGACGAAGTAGACGACCAGGACGGCGGCCGTGAGGGCGTAGGTGAGCTTCGCGCGCATGACGGTCAGAGACTCAGTTCAGGTCCAGGAAGTGTTCCAGGCCGAATGTCAGGCCCGGGGTGCTCACCACGCGGCGGGCGCCGAGCAGGATGCCCGGCATGAAGCTGCTGTGGTGGAGCGAGTCGTGGCGGATGGTCAGCGTCTCGCCCTCGCCGCCCAGCAGGACCTCCTGGTGAGCCAGCAGGCCGCGCAGGCGGACGGAGTGCACGGGGATGCCGTCGACGTCCGCGCCCCGCGCGCCGTCCAGGGCCGTCTCCGTGGCGTCCGGTGCCGGGGTGGCACCCGCCTCGGCACGAGCCGACGCGATGAGCTGGGCGGTGCGCGTAGCGGTGCCCGACGGGGCGTCGACCTTCTTCGGGTGGTGGAGCTCGATGACCTCCACCGACTCGAAGTACGGTGCCGCGATCTGCGCGAACTTCATGTTCAGTACGGCCCCGATGGAGAAGTTCGGCGCGATGAGCACACCCGTCTCCGGGGAGGCGGACAGCCAGCCGTCCAGCTGCGCGAGGCGCTCGTCGGTCCAGCCGGTGGTGCCGACGACCGTGTGGATGCCGTGGCCGACGCAGAACTCGAGGTTGGCCATGACCGAGTCGGGCGTGGTCAGTTCGACCGCGACCTGGGCGCCCGATTCGGTCAGGGTCTCCAGCTTGTCGCCCCGGCCGAGGGCGGCGACCAGTTCGAGGTCGTCGGCGGCTTCGACGGCTCGTACGGCTTCCGAGCCGATCCGGCCCTTGGCGCCGAGGACCGCCACGCGCAGCTTGCTCATCTCTTGTGCTTCCTTCACCAGGGATTGGTCAGGAGGGATTGGTCAGGCGACGGCGTCGTTCAGGCGGGCCGCCTGTTTGTCCTTCAGCGGGCCGATGACCGACAGGGAGGGCCGCCGTCCCAGGATCTCGCGGGCGACCTCGCGGACGTCGTCCGGGGTGACCGACGTTATCCGGGCCAGCATGTCGTCGACGGACATCTGCTCGCCCCAGCACAGCTCGCTCTTGCCGATACGGTTCATCAGCGCGCCGGTGTCCTCCAGGCCGAGGACCGTGGAGCCCCGGAGCTGGCCGATGGCCCGTGCGATCTCGTCGTCGGAGAGGCCGTGCTCGGCGACGTGGTCGAGTTCGTCGCGGCAGATCTTCAGCACGTCGTGCACCTGCGAGGGCCTGCAGCCGGCGTAGACGCCGAACAGGCCGCAGTCGGCGAAGCCGGATGTGTACGAGTACACGCTGTAGGCCAGGCCGCGCTTCTCGCGGACCTCCTGGAAGAGGCGGGAGGACATGCCGCCGCCGAGGGCGGTGTTCAGCACGCCCAGGGCCCAGCGCCGCTCGTCCGTGCGGGACAGGCCGGGCATGCCGAGCACGACGTGCGCCTGCTCGGTCTTGCGGTCGATCAGGTCGACGCGGCCCGCGGTGCGCAGGGCGCGCTTGCCGCTGCGCGGGGCGACGGGGTCGGCGGCCAGGTCCTTGAGGGCACCGGCCTTCTCGAAGGCGGTGCGGACCTGGCGTACGACCTTGGCGTGGTCGATGTTGCCGGCGCAGGCGACGACCAGGTGCGTGGGGTCGTAGTGCTTCTTGTAGAAGCGGCGGATGCGGTCGGCGGTGAGGGCGTTGACCGTGTCGACCGTGCCGAGGACCGGGCGGCCGAGGGGGTTGTCGCCGAACATCGTGTGCGCGAACAGGTCGTGCACGCAGTCGCCCGGGTCGTCCTCGGTCATGGCGATCTCTTCGAGGATCGCGCCGCGCTCGACGTTGACGTCCTCTTCGAGGATGAGGGAGCCCGTGAGCATGTCGCATACGACGTCGATGGCGAGCGGCAGGTCGGTGTCGAGCACGCGTGCGTAGTAGCACGTGTACTCCTTCGCCGTGAACGCGTTCATCTCGCCGCCGACGGCGTCCAGCGCGGCGGAGATGTCCAGGGCGGACCTGCGGCCGGTGCCCTTGAAGAGCAGGTGCTCCAGGTAGTGGGTGGCGCCGTTCAGGGCCGGGGTCTCGTCGCGGGAGCCGACGTGCGCCCAGATGCCGAAGGTCGCGGAGCGGACCGAGGGCAGGGTTTCGGTGACGATGCGCAGGCCGCCGGGGAGGGTGGTCTTGCGGACCGTGCCGATGCCGTTCTGGCCCTTGATGAGGGTTTGGGTACGGGCGACGGCCCGCGCCTCCGAGGAGGTGCGGGCCGTCGCCTGGAAGCCGCGGGACGTCACTTGTCGCCGTCGTCCTTCTTCTCGTCGTCTTCTTCGCCCTCGATGACCGGGATCAGGGAGAGCTTGCCGCGGGAGTCGATCTCGGCGATCTCGACCTGGACCTTGTGGCCCACACCGAGGACGTCCTCGACGTTCTCCACGCGCTTGCCGCCGGCCAGCTTGCGGATCTGCGAGATGTGCAGCAGACCGTCCTTGCCCGGGAGCAGCGACACGAACGCGCCGAAGGTGGTCGTCTTCACGACCGTGCCCAGGTAGCGCTCGCCGACCTCCGGCATGGTCGGGTTGGCGATGCCGTTGATCGTGGTGCGGGCGGCCTCGGCGGAGGGTCCGTCGACCGCGCCGATGTAGATCGTGCCGTCGTCCTCGATCGTGATGTCGGCGCCGGTGTCCTCCTGGATCTGGTTGATCATCTTGCCCTTGGGGCCGATGACCTCGCCGATCTTGTCCACGGGGATCTTGACGGTGATGATCCGCGGGGCGTTCGGGGACATCTCGTCCGGCGTGTCGATCGCTTCCATCATCACGTCGAGGATGTGGAGGCGGGCGTCACGGGCCTGCTTGAGGGCCGCGGCCAGGACGGAGGCCGGGATGCCGTCCAGCTTGGTGTCGAGCTGGAGGGCGGTCACGAAGTCCTTCGTGCCGGCGACCTTGAAGTCCATGTCGCCGAAGGCGTCCTCCGCACCGAGGATGTCGGTGAGGGTGACGTAGTGCGTCTCGCCCTCGATCTCCTGGGAGATCAGGCCCATGGCGATACCGGCGACGGGGGCCTTCAGCGGCACACCGGCGTTCAGCAGCGACATGGTGGAGGCGCAGACCGAGCCCATGGACGTCGAGCCGTTGGAGCTCAGCGCCTCGGAGACCTGACGGATCGCGTAGGGGAACTCCTCGCGCGTCGGCAGGACCGGCACGAGGGCGCGCTCGGCGAGGGCGCCGTGGCCGATCTCGCGGCGCTTGGGGGAGCCGACGCGGCCCGTCTCACCGGTGGAGTAGGGCGGGAAGTTGTAGTTGTGCATGTAGCGCTTGCGCGTCACCGGCGACAGGGTGTCCAGCTGCTGCTCCATGCGGAGCATGTTCAGGGTGGTGACGCCCAGGATCTGGGTCTCGCCACGCTCGAACACGGCGGAGCCGTGAACCCGCGGGATGGCCTCGACCTCGGCGGCCAGGGTGCGGATGTCGGTGACACCGCGGCCGTCGATGCGCTTCTTCTCCTTGATGACGCGCTCACGGACCAGGGTCTTGGTCAGCGAGCGGTACGCGGCGGAGATCTCCTTCTCGCGGCCCTCGAACTCCGGCAGGAGCTTCTCGGCAGCGAGCGCCTTGACGCGGTCCAGCTCGGACTCGCGCTCCTGCTTGCCGGCGATGGTCAGCGCGGAGGCGAGCTCCGGCTTGACGGCGGCGGTGAGCGCCTCCAGGACGTCGTCCTGGTAGTCGAGGAAGATCGGGAACTCG
The DNA here is from genome assembly GCF_009872555.1 of Streptomyces sp. SID5643. Lineage (NCBI taxonomy): Bacteria > Bacillati > Actinomycetota > Actinomycetes > Kitasatosporales > Streptomycetaceae > Streptomyces > Streptomyces sp. SID5643. The sequence continues at coordinate 2,726 of NZ_WWIC01000235.1, read as the reverse complement.
CCGGTCGGCTTGGCGGCCTTGGCGGCGAGGTCCGACTGGGCCTTGCAGAGCACCTTGATGAAGGGCTTCGAAGCCTCCAGACCGGCGGCCACGACCTCCTCGGTCGGCGCCTCGGCGCCGCCCTCGACCAGCTTGATGGTCTTCTCGGTGGCCTCGGCCTCGACCATCATGATCGCGACGTCGCCGTCCTCCAGGACGCGGCCCGCGACGACCATGTCGAACGCGGCGTCCTCAAGCTCGGTGTGCGTCGGGAAGGCGACCCACTGGCCGCGGATCAGCGCGACGCGGACGCCGCCGATCGGGCCGGAGAAGGGCAGGCCGGCCAGCTGCGTGGACGCCGAGGCCGCGTTGATCGCGACGACGTCGTACAGGTGGTCGGGGTTGAGCGCCATGATCGTGGCGACGACCTGGATCTCGTTGCGCAGGCCCTTCTTGAAGGACGGGCGCAGGGGGCGGTCGATCAGGCGGCAGGTGAGGATCGCGTCCTCGGAGGGACGGCCCTCACGGCGGAAGAAGCTGCCGGGGATCTTGCCGGCGGCGTACATCCGCTCCTCGACGTCCACCGTGAGGGGGAAGAAGTCGAGCTGGTCCTTGGGGTTCTTGGAGGCGGTGGTGGCCGACAGCACCATGGTGTCGTCGTCCAGGTACGCCACGGCGGAGCCGGCGGCCTGCTTGGCCAGGCGGCCCGTCTCGAAGCGGATGGTGCGGGTGCCGAAGGCGCCGTTGTCGATGACGGCCTCGGCGTAGTGGGTCTCGTTCTCCACTAGTGTTTTCTCCTCGTCCTCGTCTCCCGGCCCGTGTGGCAGGGGGACGGTTGCGGAGAAGCGCGCCGTGCTGTGCGGGCCGGTCTTCGATCGAAGCACCCGGGGTTCACTCTCCCGGGGGCCACTACCGAGGACCGGCGGCGGCTGGGTGCGCCCCTCCTCTTCTTGTCGTGCTGTGTCGTCCGTATGGCGTTGTGCTACCACACTACAAAGCAGTGGTGACACTCCGCACGTACAGCAAAGGGAGCGGCCCCCATTTCCCGGGAACCGCTCCCCTCACGGCGTCTTACTTGGCGCCCGCCGCACCGCGGCGGATGCCGAGGCGGTCGACCAGCGCGCGGAAGCGCTGGATGTCCTTCTTCGCCAGGTACTGGAGAAGGCGGCGACGCTGACCCACGAGGATCAGCAGACCACGGCGGGAGTGGTGGTCGTGCTTGTGGGTCTTGAGGTGCTCGGTCAGGTCCGAGATGCGGCGCGAGAGCATGGCGACCTGGACCTCGGGGGAGCCGGTGTCGCCCTCCTTCTGGCCGAACTCGGTGATGATCTGCTTCTTCGTAGCGGCGTCGAGCGGCACGCGTACTCCTCGTAGTCTGTGATGGCCACCGAGTGCCCCCGGTCTGTGTCTCGGGGGAGCTTCCATGACTCGGAAGGCGGGGATCCGCTGGGCGCGGCCTCCAGAGCGGCGCTCCGGGGGTGCGTACACAAACGGCCGTCGACCAGCGTACCAGGCGGCCGGGGTCCTCTTTGCCCTGGTCCTCCGAACCTCCCGGCCGGAGCGGAGGGGGCCACTAGGGTGAGCAGATTCGGATCGTTCGTACGTCGGGAAGGGGTCGCTGCGGCATGGCGGAGACGGCTGAGGAGATCAAGGCGCGCAAGGAGCGGGAGCGGGACGAGCTCTACGCCCTCGACATCTCCGGTGTCGAGTGGCACAGCGCGCCGGGCACCGAGGGGCACGAGGAGCGGGTCGAGATCGCCTACCTGCCCGAGGGGGCCGTGGCGATGCGGTCGTCGCTCGACCCGGAGACGGTGCTGCGCTACACGGAGGCGGAGTGGCGGGCGTTCGTGCTGGGGGCCCGGGACGGGGAGTTCGATCTTGAGCCGGGGGCCCGCGGCGGAGGACCTGACACCGGGCAGTAGGTGTCACGGTGGACGACGAGGGGTGAGCCGGTGAAACGGCCACCCCTCGTCGCATGTCTCCCACGCCTCAAGGCGACTGCTTCCTCATGACGTCAAGGCGACTGTTCCGCAAGGCGGTTCACGACTCTTCACACGTGTCGTCCTTTTTCTTCACCAAAATGCGTGCCGTATACGTCACTTCCGGGCACCTTCTGGGCAGGTTGTGACGCGGCGGACAGCTGCTCGGGGGTGGACGGGCCTGCCGTGGCGGGGCTTGTGGTGATTAGGCTGGGACGGGGCGCGCCGTCAGAACCCGTGGTGGGCGCGGGCGTCCCAGGGGGGAAGGCGGGGGAGCCTGTGGAGCGGACGACCTCGGACGACCTCGATACGCCTCAAACGACTTCGCACGACGTCGGACGACAAGCAAGGGTCGCCCCAGCACGGCATGAGGGTGCTCGACCACACCAGGAGGAACACTGTGAGCAGCGATCGGGACGGGATCCGCGGGGGCTGGGCGACACCCGGCGATGACCAGCCCGACGCGGAGTCCGCAGCGGAGGTGACGGGCGAGTTCACCATCGACTACGCGCCGCCGGCCTGGTACACGCAGAACGCCTCGGGCAACGCGAGCTCGGGGCGGGGGGCGGGGGCTTCCGAGGACTCCAGTGTTTCGGGGGCGCCCGGTTCCGGGCCGGGGGCTTCCGGTGCGCCCGGGAGTCCGGGGGCCGGCGGGGCTTCCGGTGCCCGCGGGGGTTCCGGAGCTGCGGGTGCCACCGGGACGCCCGGCGTGCCCGGGAGGCCGACGGGGCCGGTGCCGCCGCTGCCCGGGCTGACGCCGCCGCCGCA
>NZ_WWIC01000027.1:0-214 GCF_009872555.1 Streptomyces sp. SID5643 | reverse complement strand
CTAACCAGATTTTCAGGATAGGCCAACTTTACATCCCTGGGCCAGTGCTCCTGCGGGTTGCCCTCATAGCGGGAAAAAATAATGAGTTCTACCTGATAGAGCCGCTCATGACTTTGTGAGCTATCAGCTGCTTCAATGGTTTGCGCCACTGTGTTCACGTTGATGGCGCACAGGAGTAACAATGCACCATTAAAATATTTTTTTATCCACATAA
>NZ_WWIC01000003.1:0-7274 GCF_009872555.1 Streptomyces sp. SID5643 | reverse complement strand
GCCGGGCCGCGGCCGCACCGGCGGCGGCCTGCGCGGCGGCGGGACCGCCACCGGCGGGAGACTGACCGGGCTGCTTGGGCTGGGGCTTGCGGCCGCCCTGGGCGACATCGACGGGCAGCATGACCAGCGCGGTCGTACCACCGGAGTCGGACGGGCGCAGCTGGATGCGGATGCCGTGCCGCTGGGACAGGCGGCCGACCACGAACAGACCCATGCGGCGGGAGACGGAGACGTCCACCGTCGGGGGAGAGGCGAGCCGCTCGTTGATCGCCGCGAGGTCCTCCGGCGACAGGCCGATACCGGTGTCGTGGATCTCGATCAGCACCCGGCCGTCGGGCAGGGCGTGACCGGTGACCTTGACCTTGGTCTGCGGCGAGGAGAAGGAGGTCGCGTTCTCCAGCAGCTCGGCGAGGAGGTGCACGAGGTCGTTGACGACCCGGCCGGCCACTTCGGTGGTCGGCACCGAGGCCAGCTCGATGCGCTCGTACTGCTCCACCTCGGACGCGGCGGCGCGCAGCACGTCGACCAGCGGCACCGGACGGGTCCAGCGGCGGCCGGGCTCCTCACCCGCGAGGACGAGGAGGTTCTCACCGTTACGGCGCATGCGGGTGGCGAGGTGGTCCAGCTTGAACAGCGAGGACAGCTGGTCCGGGTCGGCCTCGCGGGACTCCAGTTCGGAGATGAGCGACAGCTGGCGCTGGATGAGGCCCTGGGAGCGGCGCGAGAGGTTGGTGAACATCGCGTTGACGTTGCCCCGGAGAAGGGCCTGCTCGGCGGCGAGGCGGACCGCCTCGCGGTGCACGTCGTCGAAGGCCGCGGCCACTCGGCCGATCTCGTCCCGGGAGTGCACACCGACCGACTCCACGGACGTGTCGACGTCCTGCGGGTCGGACTCGGACAGCTGCTTGACCAGCTCGGGCAGACGGTCGGAGGCGACCTTGGTCGCGGTGTCCTCCAGCCGGCGCAGCGAGCGGATCATGGAGCGGGCCACGACGAAGGCGCCGACCAGCGACACACCCAGCACGATCAGGATCAGGGCACCGGAGATGATCGCGTCGCGCTCGGTGGCGCTGCGCAGCTCGCGGGCCTTCTGCTCCATCTCCTCGAGCAGCGTGTGCTCGATGTTCTTCATCTGCTGGATCTTGGTGGAGCTGTCGTCCAGCCAGTCGCGGTAGGACCGCTTGTCCTGCTGGGCGAGACCGCTCGCGGAGATCAGGGCGCGGCCGGCGTAGGTGTCGGTGGCCTTGATCGTGGAGTTGCCGCCGTCCTCGATCGGCTTCAGCAGCTCGGCGGCGGCGTCCTCGCCGTAGATGCTCTTGAAGGTGCGCAGCTCGGAGTCCTGGCTTTCCAGAGCCGACTGGGCGTAGAGCCGGTCGTTCGGGGAGAGCTTGCCGGCCGTGGTGTTGCTGGCGGGCAGCGCCGCGGCGAGGGCCGCGCGCTGGATCGAGGAGTACTCCTTGGCGGAGGAGAACGCCGCGAGCGCACGCGTGCGCTGGATCATGTCCGGGTTGCTGGTCGCCTCGGCCATGTCCTGGGAGAGGTCGATCAGGTTCTCGATCAGACGGTGGTATCCCTCGATCGTCTGCGTCGAGTTGCCCTCGGAGGCGTAGGCGCCCTTGCGGATCTGTTCGAGGTTGCCCAGCTCGCCGGCGATCTGGACGAGGTACTCGCGGACGCCCTTGAGGTTGCCGTCCTTGCTCGCGCTGTCGATCTCCTCGGACGAGTCGAGGAAGTTCGTGCGCGCCCGGTCGGTCTTCTCCCGGAGGCCCTTGACCGTGAAGTCGGTCGCCTTGCCGCCGTGGGCGAGCGGGCCGGCCGACTGGTCGCGTTCCTCCTGGAGCGCGGCCGACAGCTCGGTGGCCTGCTTGGTCATGTCCGTCAGCAGCTTCATGTTGTCGAGCTGCTGGATGTCGTCCATGGACTGGTTGATACGCAGTGCGCCCAGCGAGGTGGCCGCGACCACCGGGAGGGCGAGCAGCGACACCAGTCGCGTGGAGATACGCCAGTTGCGCAGGGCTATTCGCGGCCCGGGGCCGGTCGGGCCCGTCGGCGGCTTCAGCGCCGGGGAAGGGCTCGCGGACCCCGAGGGGGTCGACGTGCCGGGGCGCCCGGAGCGCTCACCGCCGTCGCCGGCCGGGCCCTGGTTCTGGGCGTGCTGGGGCGAGGGGCCGCCAGTCATGGGGCCAGTCCCGCCGTGCGGCTGTGGCTCCGCCGAAGCGTTGCCATCCCTCTTGAAACGTCCCTGCACTAGCGTCGCAACCTCTGGACCAGGCACCCCGTCGCCTGAACGGCGGGGCACGGTGTCGGCGTTCTGGGGACGCCCTGAAAAACGCCCCCGTGGTGGTCTTGAGTGACCGGCGCTGGCTCCCCCTTCTCGCCGCCACTCGGCGCGACTGTGCGCCCCCTGTGCGCCGGCTCGATCCTGCGGCGGTCCGTGAGATTCCAGCACAGCACAGGATCTCCAACAAGGCCCGTAGGCCGAGCCGTGATGTAGGTGACACCACGTGAGTGCCGGATCACCGGTCGTGGAAGGCGAGTTCACCCATTTCGGGCGTTAGTCCGCGAGTCGCCGAGCGGTGCCGGGTGTCCCAGTCGCCATGATCAGGAGCGGAATGATGGCTTCAGTGGCCCAATGTCCGTTTCGCCGGCGTGCAGCGCGCGTCCGGATTGCCCGATTCGCCCTCTGATTCGTGAGGAAACTCACATGCTGATCATGGCCTTCGCGCGAACGGGCCGGGGAATCGCATGTTTAGCCTGACGCTTTACAGCGATGGCACAACCGACAACCCGCGCCCGTGCGGAGGTTTCACACACCCTCCCGGCGCCCGTCACAGGACAGGGTCAAGTAAACAGTGAAGACGACGACGATGTTCCACAAGATCGCCAACCCGCGACGCACGACGCTGGCTCACCTGGACGACGCCGACGAACTGCAGACGCCGGAGCAGCCGGAGCACCCCGTCGAACTTCCGGCCCAGACCGCAAACCCCAAGCGCACCATCCTCATGGAGATCCCCGTCGCGGCCGCCGCAGCCGCGGAATGACACCTGGTAGTACGCGTGCCGGCCGCCGGATGCTCAGGGCGGCAGGGCACGGATTTCCGAGGGGCGCCCCGTGTGACGGGGCGCCCCTTCGGAATGCGCGGGGCCGGGGGACCTCCCCGCGTTAGCCTGGACCGTCAGACTCCAGCCGCTTCAGTCAAGGGGCCAAGCATCCCGTGCGCATCGCCAGGTTCTCCATCGACGGGAACGTCGCCTTCGGCGCCATCGAGGGCGACAAGCAGGACGAACTCGTCCTGGACATCATCAAGGGCATCCCGTTCGCGGACTTCGAGCTCTCCGGTACGAAGGTGCCGGTGAGCAAGGTCAGGCTGCTGCCGCCGGTGCTCCCCAACAAGGTCGTGGCCTTCGGCCGCAACTACGCGGAGCACGCCCGCGAGCTGGGCAACGCGGTGCCCGACGCCCCCTTCGCCTTCTTCAAGCCGTCCACCTCGGTGATCGGCCCGGGCGACGAGATCCAGTACCCCTCCTTCTCCGAGGAGGTGCACCACGAGGCCGAGCTGGCCGTCGTGATCGGCCGGATGTGCCGCGAGGTCCCGCGCGAGCGCGTCAAGGACGTCATCTTCGGCTACACCTGCGCCAACGACATCACCGCCCGCGACGTGCAGAAGCGCGAGAAGCAGTGGGCCCGGGCCAAGGGTTTCGACAGCTCCTGCCCGCTCGGCCCCTGGGTGGAGACGGACCTGGACGCGAGCGACCTCACCATCCAGCTCACGGTCAACGGCCGGCAGCGCCAGCTCGGCCGGACCAGCGAGATGATCCACTCCATCGAGGATCTGATCGTCAACATCTCCGAGGCCATGACGCTGCTCCCCGGCGACGTGATCCTCACGGGCACCCCGGCTGGGGTCGGCCCCCTGAACGTCGGCGACGAGGTCGCCGTCACCATCGAAGGCATCGGCACTCTCACCAACAAGGTTGTCAAGCGTGGCTAGCGCATCCGGCACTCCCGTACGCGTCCGTTTCTGTCCCTCGCCCACCGGTAACCCCCACGTGGGCCTGGTCCGCACCGCCCTGTTCAACTGGGCGTTCGCCAAGCACCACCAGGGCACCCTGGTCTTCCGCATCGAGGACACCGACGCCGCCCGCGACTCCGAGGAGTCGTACACCCAGCTGCTCGACTCGATGCGCTGGCTGGGCTTCGACTGGGACGAGGGCCCCGAGGTCGGCGGCCCGCACGCGCCGTACCGCCAGTCGCAGCGCATGGACCTCTACAAGGACGTCGCGGCCAAGCTGCTCGACGCCGGCCACGCCTACCGCTGCTACTGCTCCCAGGACGAGCTGGACACCCGCCGCGAGGCCGCCCGCGCCGCAGGCAAGCCCTCCGGCTACGACGGCCACTGCCGTGAGCTGACCGCCGCGCAGGTCGAGGAGTACCAGGCCCAGGGCCGGGAGCCGATCGTCCGCTTCCGGATGCCCGACGAGACGATCACCTTCACCGACCTGGTCCGCGGCGAACTGACCTTCACCCCGGAGAACGTCCCGGACTACGGCATCGTCCGCGCCAACGGCGCCCCGCTCTACACGCTGGTCAACCCGGTCGACGACGCCCTGATGGAGATCACCCACGTCCTGCGCGGCGAGGACCTGCTCTCCTCCACCCCCCGCCAGATCGCCCTGTACAAGGCGCTGATCGAGCTGGGCGTCGCCAAGGAGATCCCGTCCTTCGGCCACCTGCCGTACGTGATGGGCGAGGGCAACAAGAAGCTCTCCAAGCGTGACCCGCAGTCCTCCCTCAACCTCTACCGGGAGCGCGGCTTCCTCCCCGAGGGCCTGCTCAACTACCTCTCCCTGCTCGGCTGGTCCCTCGCGGCCGACCAGGACATCTTCTCGACCGACGAGATGATCGCCGCGTTCGAGATCTCCGACGTGAACCCGAACCCGGCCCGCTTCGACCTCAAGAAGTGCGAGGCCATCAACGGCGACCACATCCGCATGCTGGACGTGAAGGACTTCACGGAGCGCTGCCGCCCGTGGCTCCAGGCGCCGTTCGCCCCCTGGGCCCCGGAGGCCTTCGACGAGGCCAAGTGGCAGGCCATCGCGCCGCACGCCCAGACCCGCCTCAAGGTCCTGTCGGAGATCACCGACAACGTCGACTTCCTGTTCCTGCCGGAGCCGGTGGAGGACGAGGCCAGCTGGACGAAGGCCATGAAGGAGGGCTCGGACGCCCTGCTGCGCACGGCCCGCGAGAAGCTGGAGGCCGCCGACTGGACCTCCGCCGAGTCGCTCAAGGAGGCCGTCCTGGCCGCCGGCGAGGCCCACGGCCTGAAGCTCGGCAAGGCCCAGGCCCCCGTCCGCGTCGCCGTCACCGGCCGCACGGTCGGCCTGCCGCTGTTCGAGTCCCTGGAGGTCCTCGGCAAGGAGGCCACCCTGGCCCGGATCGACGCGGCGCTGGCGAAGCTGTCCGCGTAACGCGAAGCACCCGCACGGCGAGGGCGGCGTCCGGTCCGGGCGCCGCCCTCGCCGTGTCCGCCCAGCCGCCGGCGATCCTCACGGACGTCTCCGGCTCACCGGCGGCCCCACTTCTGGAAGTTATCCCCGGGCGACGTCCAGGGCCTCGACCTGACCGTTTCCGGGAGCATGAACCCGGGCTGAGAGCGGAACGCGGTGGGTACGGTCGGAGTATGAGCATCCACGCCGTGGTCTGGGACGTAGACGACACCCTCTTCGACTACACCTCCGCCGACCGCCTCGGCATGCGTGCCCACCTCACGGCCGAGGGCCTGCTCGACGACTACGAGACCGTCGAGCAGGCCATCGCCCGCTGGAGGGAGATCACCGACCTGCAATGGGCACGCTTCGCGGCCGGCGAGGCCACCTTCGAGGCCCAGCGGCGCGACCGCGTGCGCGTGTTCCTCGACCGGGACCTCACCGACGCAGAGGCCGACGCGTGGTTCCAGCGGTACATCGCCCACTACGAGGCGGTCTGGTCCCTCTTCCCGGACGTCCTGCCCGTCCTCGACGCCCTCTCCGCCAGCCACCGGCACGCCGTGCTCTCCAACTCCAGCCTCCGCGTCCAGGACCGCAAGCTGCGCGCCCTCGGTGTCCACGACCGTTTCGAGACCATCCTGTGCGCGGCCGAGCTCGGCATCTCCAAACCCGAGGCCGGGGCGTTCCTCGCGGCCTGCGAGTTCCTCGGCCTGCCCCCGCACCAGGTCGCCTACGTCGGCGACCACCCGGAGATCGACGGCCGGGGTGCCGCCGGCGCCGGGCTGCTGTCGGTGTGGATCGACCGGGGTGGTCCGTACGCCACGATCGACCCGCCCGTCGGGCCGCACCGCATCGCCTCCCTCGCCGAACTGCCGTCCCTGCTCGGCTCGGATACTCGTTTTGGAGCCCCGTCCACCTTCGGGTAATGTTCTTCCTGCGCCGCGGGAGCGGGCCGGAAGGCCGGAACCCCAGGCGCACTACTAGAACAAAACCCCCTCGGGGGCTTGCGTTCCAGTGGCCTATGGTGTAATTGGCAGCACGACTGATTCTGGTTCAGTTAGTCTTGGTTCGAGTCCAGGTAGGCCAGCTCGCAGAGCTCATCTGCATCGCCCCCGTTGTGTAGCGGCCTAGCACGCTGCCCTCTCAAGGCAGTAGCGCCGGTTCGAATCCGGTCGGGGGTACTGTTCCGAGCGATCGACGATCATCTCGGGACTGCTAGGGCCCCCGTTGTGTAGCGGCCTAGCACGCCGCCCTCTCAAGGCGGTAGCGCCGGTTCGAATCCGGTCGGGGGTACTGACTGGTCTAAACCACATTGGTCTATGGTGTAATTGGCAGCACGACTGATTCTGGTTCAGTTAGTCTTGGTTCGAGTCCAGGTAGGCCAGCTCGCAGAGCTCATCTGCATCGCCCCCGTTGTGTAGCGGCCTAGCACGCTGCCCTCTCAAGGCAGTAGCGCCGGTTCGAATCCGGTCGGGGGTACTGTTCCGAGCGATCGACGATCATCTCGGGACTGCTAGGGCCCCCGTTGTGTAGCGGCCTAGCACGCCGCCCTCTCAAGGCGGTAGCGCCGGTTCGAATCCGGTCGGGGGTACTGACTGGTCTAAACCACATTGGTCTATGGTGTAATTGGCAGCACGACTGATTCTGGTTCAGTTAGTCTTGGTTCGAGTCCAGGTAGACCAGCTCGGACCTGCGGAAACGCAGGATCCACGCCCCCGTTGTGTAGCGGCCTAGCACGCCGCCCTCTCAAGGCGGTAGCGCCGGTTCGAATCCGGTCGGGGGTAC
>NZ_WWIC01000234.1:0-18644 GCF_009872555.1 Streptomyces sp. SID5643 | reverse complement strand
GGGCGGCTGCGGGCCGTCCGTGGTTGTTCGCGCCGTTCCCCGCGCCCCTTAACTCGTGTAGCGCTCGCGGAGTTTGTACTTCAGTACCTTCCGTAGGGTCTCGCCCCGCGGAAGGGCGTCCACCCGTTCCAGCCGTTCCGGCAGCTTGTGCACCGACAGTCCCTCGGCGCGCAGGAAGGCGGTCATGGTGGCGAGCGTCAACGCCTCGGTACCGGAGGGCTGTTCCACCACCGCGCACACCAGCTCCCCGCGCGCCGCGTCCGGCAGCCCGATCACCGCGACGTCCGCGACCGCCGGGTGCCGGTGCAGGAGGTCCTCGATCTCCCGGGCCGAGATGTTCTCGCCCTTGCGGATGATGACGTCCTTGAGCCGGCCGGTGAGGACCAGGTGCCCGGTCTCCGTCAGGTGTCCGAGGTCGCCGGTGCGCAGAAAGCCCTCCTCGTCGAAGGCCTCCGCCGTCTGCCCCGGGTCCAGGTATCCCCGGCACACGGCCTCCCCGCGCAGCCGCACTTCGCCGTCCACGACCCGGATCTCCATCCCCTCCGGAGGGCGCCCCTCGGTCGCCGCCAGCAGCTCGGGAGGGTCGTCCGGGTCGCCCATGGTGATCATCGGCACCTCGGTCATGCCGTATCCGTGGGTGAGCTGCACGCCCATCTCCCGCACCACGGCGTGATACAGCTCCGGCGGCTTGGGCGCCCCGCCGCCCGCCAGCAGCCGCAGCGACGGCACCACCGGCTCTCCCGGCTGCTTGCGCTGCTCCGCCAGGAACATCGAGTAGAACGCCGTCGACCCGCCCGCCATCGTCACGCCGTGCGCACGGTACGCCGCCAGCGCGTCCGGCAGCGCGAACTGCTCGAACAGCACCGCCGGGAAGCCGTACAGCAGCAGCATCACCGTGTAGTCGGGTCCGCCGATGTGGGCGTAGGGGAAGGCGATCGAGCCGACGTCGTCCGCCGAGGGGCGCAGCGCGTGGGCCAGGCAGGAGCCGCCCGCGAGCAGTGAACGGTCCGTGTGCAGGACGCCCTTGGGGTCGGAGGTCGTGCCGGAGGTCCAGTAGATCCAGCGGACGGCGGTGCCGTCGGAGGGCGGGGGAGGCAGGAGGGACGGATCGCCGTCGGGCAGGTCGTCGTAGGCCTCGAAGACGCCCCTCGCACCCAGCCGCCGGGCCATCGCGCCGTGGTCGAAGCCGCGCCAGGCGCCCGGCACCGCGAAGAACTCCGCCTTGGACTCGCGCAGGGCGAAGCCGACCTCGCGGTCCCGGTAGAAGGGGATCACCGGGGTCTGCACGGCGCCGAGACGGGCCAGGGCGAAGGACAGGACGACCGTCTCGATACGGGTGGGCAGCTGCCAGGCGACCACCGTGCCGGGGCGTACGCCCATCCCGTACAGCCCGGCCGCGACCCGCTCGGCACGGGCACGCAGCGCCCCGAAGGTCAGCGGCCGGTCGTCCTGGAGGAAGAGCGTGCGGTCGGGCGTGAGGGCCGCGCGGCGGGTGACCAGGTCCCACAGGGTGCGGGACGAACTCAGGGCGTGCGGGGTCTCGTTCACGACTGCCCCCTGCGGCTTGGCTGACGGGTCGTCAGGTGCGATGCTATCTGACGCTGCATCAGATAAGTACCGTCCGGCGGAGGGGACCCATGGCGACCGAACTGCCCCGCATCATCAGCGTCGACGACCACGTGATCGAGCCCGCCCACCTCTTCGACACCTGGCTGCCGGCCAAGTACCGCGAGCGCGGCCCGAAGCCCCTGACCGCCGGGATCGGTGAACTCGCCTACGTCGGCGGCAAGTACCGGATCACCATGGACCCGGACGGCCAGCCCACCGACTGGTGGGTCTACGAGGACCTCAAGTTCCCGTACAAGCGCAACATCGCCGCCGTCGGCTTCGACCGGGACGCGATGACCCTGGAGGGCATCACCCGCGAGGAGATGCGGCCCGGCTGCTGGGACCCGAAGGAACGCCTGAAGGACATGGACCTCAACCACGTCGAGGCGAGCCTGTGCTTCCCCAGCTTCCCGCGGTTCTGCGGCCAGACCTTCGCCGAGGCGCACGACAAGGAGGTCGCCCTGGCCTGCGTGCGCGCCTACAACGACTGGATGGTCGAGGAGTGGTGCGGCGACAGCGGCGGGCGGCTCATCCCGCTGTGCCTGATCCCGCTGTGGGACATCGGCCTGGCCGTCGCGGAGATCCGCCGCAACGCCGCGCGCGGGGTGCGGGCGGTGACCTTCTCGGAAATCCCCACCCACCTCGGGCTGCCGTCCATCCACTCCGGCTACTGGGACCCGTTCTTCGCGGTCTGCCAGGAGACCGGGACGGTCGTCAACATGCACATCGGGTCCTCGTCCCAGATGCCGGCCGCCTCGCCCGACGCCCCGCCCGCCGTGCAGGCCTCGCTCAGCTTCAACAACGCGATGGCCTCGATGATGGACTTCCTCTTCAGCGGGGTCCTGGTGAAGTTCCCGCGCCTCAAACTCGCCTACTCCGAGGGCCAGATGGGCTGGATCCCGTACGCCCTGGAGCGCGCCGACGACGTCTGGGAGGAGCACCGCGCCTGGGGCGGCGTCCGCGACACGATCCCCGAGCCGCCGTCGACGTACTACTACCGGCAGGTGTTCTGCTGCTTCTTCCGCGACCAGCACGGCGTGGCGTCCATCGACGTGGTCGGCCGGGACAACGCCACCTTCGAGACCGACTACCCGCACGTCGACTCGACCTTCCCGCACACCAAGGAGGTCGCCCTCGACCACGTCAAGGGCCTCGACGACGAGACGGTGTACAAGCTGATGCGCGGCAACGCCATCCGGATGCTGGACCTGGACCTGGACCTCGACCGCTGATGGACCTGTCGTACACGCCCGAGGAGGAGGAGTTCCGGGCCCGGCTGCGGGAATGGCTCGCGCGCACGCTGCCCGGACTCCCGCCCAGGCCGTCCCCCGACGACTGGCCGGGGCGGCGGGCGTACGACCTCGGCTGGCAGCGCAGGCTGTACGAGGCCGGATACGCCGGCGTCCACTGGGACGCCACCCCGAGCGTCCGCCTGATCTTCCTGGAGGAGACCGAGAAGGCCGGAGCGCCCTACGTGGGCGCCAACTTCGTGGGCCTGCTGCACGCCGGGCCGACCATCGCCGCCGAGGGCACGGACGCCCAGCGGGCGCGCTGGCTGCCGCCGATCCTGCGCGGCGAGGAGGTCTGGTGCCAGGGCTTCAGCGAACCGGAGGCCGGATCCGACCTCGCGGCCCTGCGCACCCGCGCGCGGCGCGACGGCGACGACTACGTGGTGACCGGCTCCAAGATCTGGACCTCGCACGCCGAAGTCGCCGACTGGTGCGAGCTGTTGGTCCGCACCGACCCGGCCGCCCCGAAACACCGGGGCATCACCTGGCTCGCCCTGCCCATGGACGCGCCCGGCATCACCGTCCGGCCGCTGCGCACGCTCGCCGGGCCCGCCGAGTTCGCCGAGGTGTTCCTGGACGAGGTGCGGGTGCCGGTGGCCAACCGGGTCGGGGACGAGGACGACGGCTGGCGCGTGACCATGGTGACACTGTCCTTCGAGCGGGGCACGGCCTTCGCGGGTGAGGTCGTCTCCTGCCGCCGGCTCCTCGCCGAACTGGCCGTCGAGGCCCGCAGGAACGGCCGCTGGGACGACCCGGCCCTCAGGCGCCGGCTGGGCAGGCTCAACGCGGAGTTCCGGGCGCTGTGGCGGCTCACGCAGTGGAACGTGAGCGCGGCCGAGGCCTCGGGCGGAGTACCGGGCACGGGCGGCTCGGTCTTCAAGCTCCGCTACTCGCACGCCCGCCAGGAGCTCTACGACGCCGCCGCCGAGGTACTGGGGCCCGACTGTCTCGACCTGGACCGGCCGTGGACCCCCGACCGGCTCTCCGCCCTGGCGTACACCATCGCGGCCGGCACCTCGCAGATCCAGCACAGCATCATCGCCGAGCGCGTCCTCGGCCTGCCGAAGGGACGGTGAGCGCCGTGCGGTTCCGCCTGACGGACGACCAGCGGGCACTGCGGGACGGGGTGCGCGAGGCGCTGGCACGGCGATTCGACGGCCGGGCGCTGCGGGCGGCCGTGGAGGAGGCCGACGGGGGCGGTGCCGCCGGGGTGCGCGATGGAGCCCGTGGCACAGGTGAGGGCCCGGGGCGTTCCGAGTCGGGTGGCGGTGGTGCGGGCGTGGCCCGTGCCGGAGCGGCGCTCGGCGGCAGGGGACATGCGGGGGTGGGGAGTTCCGGGGGCCCGGGCGAGGCCGGCGGGCCGGAGGCGGGGCGTGCGGCCGGGCCGCCGCGGCTCGACCGGGGGCTGTGGCGGGCCCTCGGTGACCTCGGGTTCTTCGCCCTGCGGGTGCCGGAGGCGGACGGCGGGATCGGACTCGGGCTTGCGGAAGCCGTGTTGGTGTTCGAGGAGGCGGGGCGGGCGCTGCTGCCCGGGCCGCTCGTCGCCACCCACCTCGCGGCCGGCGCCGTACCGGGAGCGGCCACCGGGGAGACGGTGGTGGCGGCCGTGGACGGAGGGCTGGTGGAGTGGCTGGCGGAGGCGGACGCCGTACGCGGGGACACCACGGGGGCCGTGCCGCTGCGCTCGCTCGACCCGCTGACGCCCCTGCACCGCGTGCCCGCCGGGCGGCCCGCCCCCGACCCCGTCGCGATCCTGCTCACCGCCGCCGAGCAACTCGGCACGGCCGGCCGCGTCTGTGAACTGGCGGCGCAACACGCCCGGGCGCGCCAACAGTTCGGACGGCCCATCGGTGCCTTCCAGGCGGTGGCGCACCTCTGTGCGGGGATCCTGGTCCGTGCGGAGACGGCCCGCGCCGCGGTGTACGCGGCCGCCGTGACCGCCGACCCGGCCGACATCGCCGCGGCCCGCATCCTCGCCGACGAGGCCGCCGTGCGCGGCGCCCGCGACTGCCTCCAGGTGCACGGCGGGATGGGCTTCACCTGGGAGTCCGAGGTCCATCTGCATCTGAAACGCGCATGGGTTCGAACCCAACGTGCGGGTGGAGTCACGGAGAGTGAGGAGCTGCTCGCGGCGGCTTTGCTCCCCGAGACAGCCTGACGGGCCGTCTGGCTGCGGTATCGCCGATCCCGCTCCCAGGGATGTCATGGATCGTGGCATACCGGAATTACGGAGCGTTGATACCGGCTTGTGTCCTCAGTGTGACTCGTTACGGCCTGGAGTCGATTGCCCGCTCCGGTACCTTGTGTCGAATGCGAGTGGCTCCGAGCGCAGTGCGACCCCGTGGCGCCGCCTGTTCGACTGCCCGCGGCGAGCGTCGCACAGTATGCCGCACGGGTACTCCTTCGCGCTGGAATATGCCCGAAGCGCTTGTTGGCGTGACTGTACGTCAACCATGCTGTCCCACAAGGGATTCACGTTCCGTGATCCTTGTCCCGGCCGTTGTTCTGGCCATGCAGAAAATGGCTACGATCGTGGCCCTCGTGAGGCGCGAGCCTAAGTGTCCGCCGGTTCGGATGGTGTGAGCGGTGCAGGTGCTTCAAGTGCAGCTGGAGATCCGGCCCGACCCCGCAGAAGTGGGGCGGGCCCGGCGGTGGGCCCGCTCCCGCCTGGCCGGGTCCGGCATACAGGCCGACGAACCCCTCGCCGAGACGCTGATCCTGCTCGTCTCCGAACTCGTCACCAACGCCGTGGTGCACACCGGCCGTCCCGCCGTCCTGCGGCTGTCCCTGCCGCACGTGGTGACGGAGGAGGCCACGGTCCGTCTGGAGGTCGCGGACCGCAGCGGCCGGGCCCCCGTGCCCCGGTGTGCCGGCGACGACGCGACCGGCGGTCGGGGTCTGGCGCTCGTCGACGGCCTGGCCGACCGCTGGGGATGGAGCGTCGAGGCCACCGGCAAGCGCATCTGGTGCGAGGTGGACCGGTGCGCGAAGTCCCCGGACCTCGCGGTGTCGTGCGGAGGCGCGGTGGCGTGCGGCGGGGCGGCTTACGAGGGCCTGGCGTACGAGGTGGTGTAGCACCACCGCCCGTTCTGGCGGGTGTGGTGTGCGGCGGCACATGCCGCGGGTTCGTGCGGCGGGGTCGGGGCATGGATGCACGGCGGGCCGGCGGCCTCCGGCAGGGCATGCGGCGATGCGCCGGGACGTGCTTCCGTGCGCGCCTGTGACAAAAGCCCCCTAAGGGACATCTCTCCGAACTCCTGTTGACGCGTCGTGACCGTTTGCTCACGCTGGTGGGCAGCGATTCGCCGTGAGGGGACGACGAGGGCTTCGGTGGACGGCAGCCCTCGGCGAGTGTGAGTCGTGATTCGGCGTCGGCTCCCTTCAGGGGCGGGGAGTCGGGGCGGGAGCGCCGGAGTCGGGTGGCGGCGCGCGCTGCCGTGCTCGGGGCGAGCAGCGCGGCGCCGCCATCCAGCTGCGGCGGATGGCGGCCCGGCCGCGCCGGTCCGCCGGGCGTCCGGTGGAAGGGCCTCGGACCGGCGGCCTACAGGACGGCGACGGGAGCCACCGGCGAGCCGGTCGCCCCGGTGAACGGCTCCGGGGTCGCGGTCAGCAGGAACGCGTACCGCCCCGCTTCTCCACAGGCTGTGGACAACTTTTCGAGATTCCAGTTCTGACCCTGTGGCATGCCCATCTCCACGAGGTCGAGGGCGTGCACCGGCAGCCAGAGGTCCTCCACCTCGGGCGGGAACACCTCGAAGGTGAGGGTGTCGTTGGCGACGGCCGCGACATCGCGCGCGTGGAACCACTCCGGTGTCCGGATCGACAGCCCCGGCGACGGGTACGCGTAGCCGTGCCGGTCCCCGGTCAGGCAGGCCTGGATCTGCCCGGTCCGCACGAGCACGATGTCCCCCGCCCGCACCCGCGTCCCGGCCAGCTCCTCGGCGGCGTCCAGGTCCTCGGGCGTGACGGCGTAGCCGCCGTCGAGCCGGTGCGTGCCGCGGGCCCGGGCGACGTCCAGCAGCACCCCGCGCGAGACGACGTGCCGGACCGTGCCGATGCCGCTGAAGCCGGCGCCGCCGTGAGCGGTGACGGTGTGGGCGGGGCGGCCGTTGTAGAGCCGGCCCGAGTGCGAGACATGGGGCAGGGCGTCCCAGTGGGTGGCCGCCTGGAGGCCCATGGTCACGACGTCGTCGCTGCACGCGACCGTGCCCGGGCCGAAGATCTCCTGGTTGATCTGCACCATGGCGTGCAGGGGGTTGACGCGGCCGGGGATCATGCCGGTCTGCACGCCGTCCTGCTGGAGGGGCAGTGCGAGGGGGACGCGCCGGCCGGTGCGGACGGTCGCCGCGGCCTGCCTGACGACTTCGTCGGTGATCAGGTTCAGGGTGCCGATCTCGTCGTCGGCTCCCCAACGGCCCCAGTTGTTGACGCGCTTGGCGATGTCGTGGAACGCGTCCGGCAGCGACATGAGTCCTCCCCGGGGCTTGTCTTCCCGTATCTGACGGGTCGTAGAATTCGGGAATCGAGAATCTAACGGTCCGTCAGAAACCGTGGGACGGGAAGGGGCCGGGCGTGGGGAACTTCTTGGCAGGCAAGGTCGTCGCCATCACGGGTGCCGGGCGGGGCATCGGCCGCGCGGTGGCGCTCGCGGCGGCGGCCGAAGGGGCGCGGGTCGTCGTCAACGACTACGGCGTCTCGGTGGACGGCGCGTCACCGGCGAGCGAGGTCGCCCAGGCCGTGGTCAAGGAGATCGAGGCCGCGGGCGGGGAGGCGGTCGCCGTCGCCGACGACATCTCCACGATGGCCGGCGGGCAGCGGGTCGTCGACGTGGCACTGGCGTCGTACGGCCGGCTGGACGGTGTGGTCTGCGTGGCCGGGATCCTGCGCGAGCGGATGCTGTTCAACATGACCGAGGAGGAGTGGGACCCGGTCGTCGCGACCCATCTGAAGGGCACGTTCACGGTGTTCCGGGCGGCCTCCGCGGTGATGCGCAAGCAGCGGGCCGGGACGCTGATCGGCTTCACCAGCGGCAACCACCAGGGGTCCGTCTCCCAGGCCAACTACAGCGCCGCGAAAGGCGGGATCATCTCGCTGGTGCGCAGCGCCGCGCTCGGGTTGCACAAGTACGGGGTGACCGCGAACGCGGTGGCGCCCGTCGCGCGGACCCGGATGTCGGCCGGGGTGCCGATGGAACTGGCCGGGATCGGGGAGCCGGAGGACGTCGCCGCACTGGTGGTGTACCTGCTGTCCGACGCCGCCTCCCGGGAGGGGATCACCGGGCAGGTGTACACGGTGGCCGGGGCGAAGATCGCGGTGTGGGCCCAGCCGAGGGAACTGCGGGCGGCGTATGCCCCCGACGGGTGGACGGTGGAACGGATCGCGGAGTTCCTGCCGGGGTCGGTGGGGGTGGATCCGATGCCCTTGCTGGAGCGGGTGGGGGAGATGGAGAGGGCGGCGGGGCGGGGGGAGCGGCCGAACGCCCAGTAGCTCGGGGAGTGGGGTGGATGGGCGGGTGCGGGTGGAGTGCGGCCGTTCGCGCAGTTCCCCGCGCCCCTTAAGGGATTCGCCCCTGCGGCGCCGGTGAGAGGAGCACCCTGATGGACTTCGACTTCGGGCCGGAGGACGACGCGTTTCGCAGCGAAGCTCGTGACTGGCTGGCCACGCACGTCAAGGGCGAGACCCGCCGCCGCACTTGGGAACGGACTCTCGGTGCGGCCGGGTGGATCGGGCTCGGGTGGGACGGGGACGGGTACGGAAATCGCCGGGCCACCCTCACCCAGCAGGTCGTCTGGGCCGAGGAGTACGTGCGGTCGGCGGCGCCCCCGCGCTCCGGGCACATCGGGGAGAACCTGCTCGCGCCCACGCTCCTCGCCCACGGCACCGAGGAGCAGAAGTCGCGGTTCCTGCCGCCGATCGCCGCCGGCGAGGAGCTCTGGTGCCAGGGCTACAGCGAACCCGGCGCCGGATCGGACCTGGCCGGGATCCGTACCGCGGCCGTGCGCGAACCGGACGGCCGTACGTACCGCGTCACCGGGCAGAAGATCTGGACGTCGCTCGCGCACGAGGCGGACTGGTGTTTCGTGCTGGCCAGGACCGGACCCGGATCGGTACGGCACCACGGGCTGACCTTCCTCCTCGTCCCCATGGACCAGCCCGGCCGGATCGAGGTCCGCCCCATCCGCCAGATGACGGGCACCAGCGACTTCAACGAGGTCTTCTTCGACGGCGCGCGCGCCGAGCACGTCGTCGGTGGCGAGGGGAACGGCTGGCGCGTCGCCATGAGCCTGCTCGGCTTCGAACGCGGGGTCTCCACGCTGGCCCAGCAGATCGGGTTCGCCGAGGAACTGGCGGGCGTGGTGCGCGCGGCCGTCGCGTCGGGCGCGGTGCACGACCCCCTCGTACGGGAACGGCTCGTGCGGCAGTGGGCCGAACTGCGGACGATGCGCTGGAACGCCCTGCGCACGCTGGGGGGTTCCGGTGACGCGGGTGCCCCGAGCGTGGCCAAGCTGCTGTGGGCCGGCTGGCACCAGCGGCTCGGGGAGCTGGCGGTGCTGGTGCGGGGCGCGGGGGCTGCCGTGGGCCCCGCCGACTGGTCGGCCTCCGAGCCGTACGAACTGGACGCCTTCCAGCACCTGTTCCTCTTCTCCCGGGCCGACACGATCTACGGCGGCTCGGACCAGATCCAGCGCACGATCATCGCCGAGCGCGTGCTCGGCCTGCCCAGGGAGCCCAAGGGGGCCGTGTGATGCGAGGCGTGATCTTCGACGGGAAGCAGGTCCGGGTCGTGACGGACCTGGAGGTGCGCGAGCCGGGGCCGGGTGAGGTGCGGGTCGCGATCTCGGCGGCCGGGCTGTGTCACAGTGATCTGTCGGTGGTGGACGGGACCATACCGTTCCCCGTGCCTGTGGTGCTGGGCCATGAGGGGGCCGGGGTCGTGGAGGCGGTGGGTGGGGGCGTCACCCATGTCGCGCCCGGTGACCATGTGGCGCTTTCCACCCTGGCGAACTGCGGCACGTGCGCCGAGTGCGACCGGGGCCGGCCGACCATGTGCCGGCAGGCCATCGGACGCCCGGGCCGGCCCTTCCGCCACGACGGCTCGCCGGTGCACCAGTTCGCGTCGAACTCGGCGTTCGCCGAGCGCACGGTCGTCAAGGCCGTCCAGGCGGTCCGCATCCCCGACGACATCCCGATGGCCTCGGCGGCGCTCATCGGGTGCGGGGTGCTGACCGGGGTGGGCGCCGTGCTGAACCGGGCGCGGGTGGACCGCGGCGACAGCGTCCTGGTCATCGGGACCGGCGGCATCGGCCTGAACGTGCTCCAGGGGGCCCGGCTCGCGGGCGCCGGGCGGATCGTGGCCGTCGACGCCAACCCGGCGAAGGAAGAGGCGGCACGCCGGTTCGGCGCGACCGACTTCCTGACGTCCACCGAGGGCGTGCGCGAGCTGCTGCCCACGGGCGTGGACCACGCCTTCGAGTGCGTCGGCCGCGTCGAGCTGATCCGGCGGGCCATCGACTCCCTGGACCGGCACGGCCAGGCGATCCTGCTCGGGGTCCCGCCCGCCACGGCCGAGGCGTCCTTCCGCGTCTCCTCGCTGTACCTCGACAAGTCCGTCCTGGGCTGCCGCTACGGCTCCTCCCGCCCCCAGCGGGACATCGCCCTGTACGCCGGGCTGTACCGCCGGGGGCGCCTCCTGCTCGACGAACTGGTCACCCGGACCTACCCGGTGGAGGACTTCGAGAAGGCGGCGGCGGACGCGGAGGCGGGGCGGGTGGCGCGGGCGGTGCTCACCTTCTGAGGGCGGTGGTCACCTTTTGAGGGCGGTCCTCACCTTCTGAGGGCGGCGGTTTCCTTCTCCGCACGGAAGGTGCGCCGGTAGGCGGTGGGCGTGATGGCCGGGGCTGACGCCGCTCTCCTCGCGGAAGCGGCGTACCCGGCCGTCCCACGTCAGCACCGCTGTAACGTTGTCCGCAGACGACCGGAGGAATCCAGTGACGAGATCCTTGCACTTCAGTTGGGAACTGAGCGGCTCCGGCTGGGCGACGTGCAGGATTTGGGACGGCTCGACGAAGCACCGGGACAGCGTCAGCTACTGCACCAACGCGCTCGCCGACTTGCTGAAAGGCGTGACGGGCCTCTACGGCCCCCATGACATCCAGCGGTTCTCGTTCGACCTCGAACCGGCGGAGGCGCGGTGGATTCTTCGTCGCCGAAAGAGCGACGTGCACCTCACGATCCGACGTTTCCCGGACATGTCGACGAGCTTCGACGCACCGGACGAGAAGGGCACCCTCGTGTGGACGTCCACACGTCCTCGCACCTCCCTGGCACATGCGGTCCTGATGGCTGCCGAAAAGGTGCGGCGAACCCACGGTGAGGACGGCTACCTCCAGAAGTGGCAGCTGCACGCCTTCCCCACCACCGAACTGGAAACCCTTCGGCACCTGCACCTGGCAGCGGATGACTGCGCTCTCCAGCACTGAACCAACGGCGCCTCACGGCGCTGGAGACGACGAAGCCCCGCCTCGGGCGAGAGCGGGGCGCGAGTCGAACGGGGCTGGCTACGTGTCGGGTTCTTGTCGGCCGGCTCCCGGGGCACGCGTACGTGCTTCTGTCCGCAGCGGTAGACCGGCGTCCCTCGGTACATGCCGCCTCGCACGGTCTCCCCGCAGCGCTCACACGTAGCCAGTCCGGCGAGCTGCGTCTGAGGGGCCGAGCCCGGGACGCGCTGCTGGTCGGTCTCGGCTCCGGCTCCATGGCGCCGGCCTTCGCGGCGACCGTCACCAACCGCTGGTTCACCGCACGGCGCGGCCTGGTCAGCGGCTGTCAGCCCTCGATCCGCCGCGCGCGGCTCGCCCGGGCGGTGTTGCGGATCCTCTTCGTCCGGCCGCCCTCGGCGAGGACATCGAGGACATCGAGGACACCGAGGGCGTCGGGGCGGCCCGCTCCGGTCGCCGCCTTGAGCTGGAGCCAGTCCGACGACGCCAGCAAGTCCTCCGGGCGCCACGGCAGTCGGAGGGCGATCGCTCGGAACAGGGACCACTCCTCCAGTCGCCGGACCAGGAAGGGCCGTCCGGTCACCACCCGCGTCACGGCCGCCGCCCACTCCTCCCAGGCGGGTTCCGGCCACAGCTGTGCGGCCCGGCGGTCGAGGTGCCGCACCACGGCAGCCTCGGCCATCACCCGGTCCGGGTCGCCGAGGACCCTGCCGACCAGCGCCGTCTCGTCCGCTTCGCCGACCTGTTCCAGCTCGGCCAGGTACGCGGCGAAGCGGGCGTGCTCGGCGGGTTCCCGCCGGCTGTCCTCGGTGTTCACGGCTCTGCCTCCCTGGTCCGACGCGGCGCTCCGCCCGGTCGGCCTCTTCTGAACGCGACCACCGCACTGCCTCGGAAGGTGAGTTGATGACACTCGGCATGGTCCTCGGTGACGTGATCGTCGTGACGTCGCGCGTTCGCTCACGTTCGGTCTTCCGAGGAGTCTGCCGTGTCCACCATCCACTGGGTCGAAGCTCGACCCCGTTCCGCCCGCCGGCACTCTGAGTCCGCACTGCCGCTGCCCCGCCGGGTGGTCGTCGCCGACGACGGGATGCGGGCCGCCGTCGCCCACCGGCTGGCCTGTGAGGGCACCGCGCTGCTGTGGCGCGGGGACTTCCACAACGCCCGTCAACTGCTGCGCGCCATGGACCGCCGTGTCGGGCGGAGCGCGCCCGATGGCGGGGGCCCTCCGGCCGAGGTGTTCCATGCGCAACGCCGCTTCCGTGCCCACCGCGCCCGCGTGCTCGGCAAGCTGCTCGTCCTGCTGGAGGACGACCACACCCTGGCGCTGCGCCGCGCCCCGGATGTGCGCCGGGCGTGCGACGAGGCCTACGGGGCGCCGTCCGGAGGGCCGGTCGCCGTCGCCCTCACGGAACTGCTGGGTGTGATCGGCGCCCGGGAGTGGCGGGAGAAGGGCGTGCACGTACCGGCCCTGGGCGCGCGGATCCACCCGCACTACGGGGTGTTCGCGCCGACCAGGAGCGAGTACGTCGATCTCGTCGCCCGGGCTCCCCTGCCGTGCGGCGGTGCCGTGCGGACAGCGTTCGACCTGGGCACCGGCACCGGCGTGCTCGCCGCCGTGCCGGCCCGGCGCGGAGTGGGGCAGATGGTGGCCACGGACGTCAGCGCCCGGGCACGGGAGTGCGCCCGGACGAACCTGCGGCGGCTGGGGCTCGCGAGGACGGTCCGCGTGACCGGGCCAGGCCTGTTCCCCGAGGGGCGGGCCGGCCTCGTCGTCTGCAACCCGCCCTGGGTTCCCGCCCGGCCCGCCTCCGACCTCGATCTCGGGGTCTACGACGCGGGCGGTGGCATGCTGCGCGGCTTCCTGGGCGGGCTCGCCGGCCGGCTGGAACCCGGCGGTGAGGGCTGGCTCGTCCTGTCCGACCTCGCCGAACGGCTCGGGCTGCGCTGCCGGGAGGAGCTGATGGCCGCCGTGGCGGAGGCCGGGTTACGGGTCGTCGGCCGGACGGACACGCGGCCGCGGCACGCACGCGTGCGGGACACCGGCGATCCGCTGCACGCCGTACGGGCCGCCGAGGTCACCTCGCTGTGGCGGCTGGCGGCGGCGTGAACTCTCTACGGGTGCGCCGGCCGGGTGAAGCGCCCCCGGTGGAAGAGCAGCGGTTCGGACGGATCGTCCGCCGTGCCGAGGGAGTTCACCCGGCCGACCACGATGAGGTGGTCGCCGCCGGTGTGGACGGCGTGGATCGCGCAGTCGATCCACGCCACGGCGCCCGCCAGCCGGGGCGAGCCCGACACCGGCGCGGCGTCATAGGCCACGCCCGCGAACTTGTCCGCCCCGCTCACCGCGAAGGCGCGGCACAACTCGCCCTGGGCGGCGCCCAGGACGTTCACGCAGAACGCCCCGGCGCGGGCGATCCGCGGCCACGTCGACGACGTACGGCCGACCATGAAGGCCACCAGGGGCGGGGCGAGGGAGAGGGACGTGAAGGACTGGCAGGCGAAGCCGGCGGGGGAGCCGCCGTCGGCGGCGGGCGGTGCGGTGACGACCGCCACGCCCGTCGCGAAGGTGCCGAGGACGCGCCGGAACTCACGCGGGTCGAGTGGTGCGCGCTCGTCCTCGGCGACGCAGCGCAGATCGGGGCGCGGCAGCGCTTCGACGGGCTCCGGGGCGGGTGTGCGGTTCGACCTGAGGTAGCGGACGGCGGCCTCCGCCATCCCTGCTTGTCCCATCACATCCGTCATTGAAGCTGACGGTCCGTCAGATAGGAAGGGTCAGCGTCCCTCGAACTCCGCGCTCCGCCGCTCCACGAAGCTCCGTACGCCCTCCCGGGCGTCCGCCGTCGTCATGTTGATCTCCTGCGCGGCGGCCTCGGCGGCGAAGGCGGCGGCGCGGTCGGTGTCGAGGGAGGCGTTGACGAGCTGCTTGGTCAGGGCGAGAGCCCGGGTCGGACCGGAGGCGAGGCGCTCGGCCCACGCACGCGCCGTCTTCTCCAGCTCCTCGTCGCGGACGACCCGGTTGACGAGCCCGAGGCGTTCGGCGTCCGGTGCGGTGAGCGCGTCGCCGAAGAACATCAGCTCCTTCGCACGCTGCGGGCCGACGAGGCGGGGCAGGAGGTAGGCGCCGCCGCCGTCGGGGACCAGTCCGCGGCGTACGAACACCTCGATGAAGCGGGCGGATTCGGCCGCGAGGACCAGATCGCAGGCGAACGCCAGCTGTGCGCCGAGGCCGGCCGCCGTGCCGTTCACCGCCGCGATCACCGGCTTCTCACAGTCGAGCACGGCGCCGATCAGCCGCTGGGCGCCGGTGCGGAGGGTGCGGGCGACATCGCCCGCGAGGCGTTCGCCGGACGTCCCGGTGCCCCGGAGGTCCGCTCCGGCGCAGAAGCCGCGGCCCGACCCGGTGATCACGACGGCCCGCACGGCGGGGGCCGCCGACGCCTCGGACAGCAGCCGGACGATCTCGTCCCGCTGGTCCGGCGTGAGGGCGTTGAGCGCCTCGGGCCGATTGAGGGTGAGGGTGAGGACCTGGCCGGCCGTCGCGTGCAGCACTGCCGTCATCAGCGGCACACCGCCAGTGCGTCCAGCGCCACCGCGCCCTGCCCCTGCGGCAGGACCATCAGCGGGTTGATGTCCAACTCGGCGAGCTGGCCGCCCAGTTCCAGGGCCATGCGCTGCACGCGCAGGACGACCTCGACCAGCGCGTCCTGGTCCGCCGCCGGCCGCCCCCGGACGCCGTCGAGCAGGGCCCGCCCGCGCAGCCCGGCGAGCATGCCGCGCGCCTGCTCCTCCCCGAAGGGCGGCACCCCGACGGCGGTGTCGCGCAGCACCTCGACGAGCACGCCGCCGAGTCCGACGGTCACGGTCGGTCCGAAGAGGTCGTCGTGGGCCACACCGACGACCATCTCGACGCCCTGCTCCACCATCTGGCAGACCAGGACGCCGTCCAGGGCGACGTCCTCGTAGCGGGCGATGTCGGTCAGCTCCCGGTAGGCGTCGCGGACCTGGCTGGCCGAGGTCAACCCGACCTTCACCAGGCCCAGTTCGGTCTTGTGGGCGATCCGGGCGCCGGAGGCCTTCATCACCACCGGGTAGCCCACGAGTCCGGCCGCGCGGACGGCCGCCGCCGCGCTGGTCACCAGCTGCTCGCGCGGGACGCGGATGCCGTACGCCCGCAGCAGCTGCTTCGCCGCGTGCTCGCTGAGTTGCCGGCCGGGCTGCATCAGGGCCTGCGCCTTGCGGTAGGACGGCGACGGGGTGCGCGGGGCCTCGTCGAAGGGGGAGCGGTAGCCGGCCGTGAAGCGGTGGTGGGCGAGGTAGGCGCGGACGGCGGTGAGGCAGTTGCCGACCGTGCGGAACGTGGCCACGCGGGACGAGCCGAGCAGGACCTCGCGGTAGGCGGGCTCGGTGCCGACCGGTGAGCCCCACACCACGCAGACCAGCTTGTCGGTCTGCTCGGCCGCGTCCACCAGGTCCCGGACGAGCCGGTCGCTGAGCGGCGGGAACGGCCCGGTGACCGGGCAGATCAGCACGCCGACCGCCGGATCGCCGAGGATCGCGTCGATGATCTTCCGGCCGCGTTCGTCCCCCACCGGATGCCCGCCGTTGTCGACCGGGTTGGCGACGCTCAGGTACTCGGGTATCCACTGGTGCAGCTCGGCCTGCCTCGCCTCGGACAGCACCGGCAGGCTCAGGCCCGCGGCGGTCGCCAGGTCGGCGACGTGTGCGCCGGTGCCGCCCGAGATCGAGTAGACGACGACCCCGTCCGCGCGCGGCGGCCGGGCCCGGGCCAGCAGGGCTGCCGTGTCCTGGAGTTCGTCCAGCCCGTCGACCCTGATCACGCCGTACTGGCGCAGCGCCGCGTCCACCACGGCGTCCGCGCCGGTGAGTTTGCCGGTGTGGGAGGCGGCCGTGCGGGCGCCGGTCTCGGTACGGCCCACCTTGACGGCCACGACCGGGACTCCGCGCCGGGCGGCCCGGTCGGCGGCGAGCAGGAAGGAGCGGCCGTCCTTCAGGCCCTCCAGGTAGCAGGCGATGGCGCCGACCTCGGGCTGCTCGGCGAACCAGGAGAGGAAGGCGGCGCTGTCCAGGTCGGCCTCGTTGCCGGTCGGTGCCCAGTGCGAGAGGCGGATGCCGAGCTCCTGGAGGGCGAAGACCGGGCGGCCCTGGTGGCCGGACTGGGTGATCAGCGCGATCGCCGGCCCCTGGAGGTCGTCGCGGAACCGCTCGAAGGCGTTGAGGTTGGTGTTGGGCCCCAGCAGCCGCAGCCCCGACTGCTCGACGGCGGCGGCCAGTCGCCGCTGGGCGGCCTCGCCCTCCGGCCCGGTCTCGGCGAACCCGGAGGCGAAGACGACCGCGAACCGCGTCTTGGCCTCGGCCAGTTCCTCGATCACCGGGAGGGGGTCGCCGACCAGCACCACGGCCAGATCGACCTGCTCGGGCAGGCCGGCGACGGACGGGGAGCAGGGGATGCCGAAGACGGACGGACGGCTGGGATGCACCGGGTGGAGCCGGGCACCGACCCGCTCCGCCCAGTCGACGAGTTGCCGCGTGATGCCGGTGTTGGGGCGGCCCTCGGCGTCCGAGGCGCCGATCACGGCGACGGACCGGGGGCGGAAGAAGCGGTCCAGGTCGGGTACGGCGGCGTGCAGCGGCCGACCGCTGACGTCCAGGTCGCCGTCCTGGGCGGGCCTGCCGTGCACGACGGGCCCGGACCGCTCGCCACAGGCGATGGCCCGGGCCCGTCGGGAGTCGGTGGTGAGGGTGCCGTGGGTCGATCCAAGCATCGTTTCCGCCCGCTCCTGTGAGACAGCCGCTAACTGACGCTCTGTCAGATTACTGAACTGATGTGACGTCAGGAACGGTGTGTGCGGGCAAAGTTGCCGGATCCGTCGAACCGGGGTCTCAGCCCGGCAGGCGGGACACGCTCCCGGGGCCGTTGCGTGCGACCGCCTTGGCGATCTTCACCGCGTCCAGTGCCATCTCGCGGAGGTTGCCGCTGATCGGGTTGGTGAAGCCGGTGAAGTACAGGCCGGGGGCGGCGGGCGGGGTGCGGGCGCCGTGCACGACGGGCCTGCCGCGGTCGTCGAGCACGTCGAGGTGACCGACCAGGCCCTCCAGGGCACGGACGTAGCCGGTGGCGGCGATCACGACGTCGGGGGAGATCCGGGTGCCGTCGGCCAGGGCGATCTTGCCGCCGTCCTCGAAACCGTCCACGGCGGCCACGATCTCCACCCTGCCCTTGCGCACGGCGTCGATCAGGCCGACGTCCTGCACCGGGACGGCCCCCTCCTTCACCCGCGTGTACAGCCCGGTGTCCGGACGCGGCAGCCCGTGCGCCGACAGGTCCGGCAGGGCCACCCTGGCCTGCACCCGGGAGATCCGGTCGACCAGGCCGACCGGCAGCCGGCGGACCAGGACGCCGCTGTACTGGGCGGCCCAGCCGGCGGTGGAACGGCGCACGATGTGGGGGACCGTGCGCACGGCGAGCCGGACCCGGGAGGCGCCGCTCTCCACCAGGTCGACGGCGATCTCGGCGCCGGTGTTGCCGACCCCGACGACGAGGACGTCCCGGCCGGCGTAGGGCGTACCGCTGCGGTACTCGCGGGCGTGCAGGAACTCGCCGGTGAAGGCGGACCGGCCGGGCCAGTCCGGCACGCGCGGGGTGTGGTTGTAGCCGGTGGCGACGACCACCGCCGCGCCGGTCAGTTCCCGGCCGCCGGTGGCGTGCAGCAGCCAGCCCGTGCCGTCGGGGGTGCGCTCGACGCGGGACACCTCGACGCCGGTGACGATTTCGAGGCGGTGGTGCTCGGCGTACTTCTCCAGGTACCGCACCACGTCGTCCCGGGACACCCACCGCCCGAACCGGCGCGGCATCGGCAGCCCGGGCAGGGCCGAGAGCCGCCGGGTGGTGTGCAGGTGCAGCCGGTCGTAGTGGCGGCGCCACGACGCCCCGACGCGGTCGGACTTCTCCAGGACGACGGCCCGTATGCCCCGGGCGCGCAGCGCGTACGCGACGGCGAGCCCTCCGGGGCCGCCGCCGATGACGTAGACGGGGCGGTCGGGTGGGGGCTGTGCGGAGGCGTGTGTGGGGGGTGTGGAGTCGGCCATGAGCGGGAGCGTAATCACGGGACCGGTTGATGGGTCTCGGTCAAGACCGGAATTGGTTTCGGATTGATCACGGCTGTGAGGGGAGGGGGTGGGGCTCGCGGTGTGGCGGGTCCGGTTGTGGCGGGGTGGTGATCGTTCCTGGCGG
>NZ_WWIC01000233.1:0-677 GCF_009872555.1 Streptomyces sp. SID5643 | reverse complement strand
TCGGTGTACGAGCCGAGTCCGAAGGCGGGGTTCTGCTTGCGGATCTCGATCATGCGGCGGGTCCAGTGCAGCAGCGACGACGGCGACGACATCGACGCCTCGACGTTGGTCACCTGGTGGCCGTAGACCGGGTCCATGATCGCCGGGAGGCAGAGGCGGCCCGGGTCGCAGGTGGAGAAGCCGGCGTTGCGGTCCGGGGTCCACTGCATCGGGGTGCGCACCGCGTCCCGGTCGCCGAGCCAGATGTTGTCGCCCATGCCGATCTCGTCGCCGTAGTAGAGGATCGGCGAGCCGGGCAGGGCCAGCAGCAGCGCGGTGAACAGTTCGATGGTGTGCCGGTCGTTGTCCAGCAGGGGAGCCAGGCGCCTGCGGATGCCGATGTTGGCGCGCATGCGGGGGTCCTTGGCGTACTCGGCCCACATGTAGTCGCGCTCTTCGTCGGTGACCATCTCGAGCGTCAGCTCGTCGTGGTTGCGCAGGAACATGCCCCACTGGCAGCCCGAGGGGATGGCCGGGGTCTTGGCCAGGATTTCCGAGACCGGGTAGCGGGACTCGCGGCGGACGGCCATGAAGATGCGCGGCATGACGGGGAAGTGGAACGCCATGTGGCACTCGTCGCCGCCGCTCGGGTAGTCGCCGAAGTAGTCGACGACGTCCTCGGGCCACTGGTTGGCCTC
>NZ_WWIC01000232.1:0-222 GCF_009872555.1 Streptomyces sp. SID5643 | reverse complement strand
CCGTCACGTACCGGATGGAGGCCCACACGAACGCCGACGACGCGACCCGCTACCGCGGTGACGCCGAGGTCGAGGCCTGGAAGGCACACGACCCGGTCGACCTGCTGGAGCGTGAGCTGACCGCCCGCGGGATCATCGACGAAGCGGCGATCCAGGCGGTGCGCGAGGACGCCGAGGTGATGGCCGCGGCGCTCCGCGAGGGGATGAACGCGGACCCGGTGG
>NZ_WWIC01000231.1:0-454 GCF_009872555.1 Streptomyces sp. SID5643 | reverse complement strand
CCGGCGACCCCCTCGACGAGCGCACCGACGTCGGCCCCATGATCACCCAGGAGGCCGCGGCCGCCACCCAGGCCAAGGTCGACACGGCGGTGGCCCAGGGCGCGGTGCTGCTGTGCGGCAACACCGCCACCGGCTCCCTGTACGCGCCCACCGTCCTCGAAGACGTCCCGGCGACCTGCTCGATCCGGCAGGAGGAGGTGTTCGCCCCGGTCGTCGTGCTCCAGCCGTTCACGTCCTTCGAGGACGCCATCGAGCAGGCCAACGCCATCGACTACAGCCTGCACGCCGGCATCTTCACCTCACGCCTGGACCGCGCCCTGACCGCGGCCCGGCTCCTGGAAGCCGGCGGCGTGATGATCAACGACTCGTCCGACTACCGCTTCGACGCCATGCCGTTCGGCGGGTTCAAGTACGGCAGCATGGGCCGCGAAGGCGTGCGCTTCGCCTTCGAGGA
>NZ_WWIC01000230.1:0-523 GCF_009872555.1 Streptomyces sp. SID5643 | reverse complement strand
TGCTGCCGGCGGGAGCACGCCCGCTGGTGCTCGGCCCGGACGGGCGCCCCGGTGTCGCGGCCCGGGCCGCGGCGGCCGGGGCCGTGGTGCTCCTCGGGGGCGGGGCGCTGCTGGTGGTGGCGTCGATGGCGGGCCACGGAGCGGCGACCCAGGCGTCGTTGCTCCGGCTGACCGAGGGATGGTCGGGGCGGTTCGCCGTATGCCTGCTGTGCGCGGCCCTGCTGCCGAACGCGGCGGTGTGGGGTGCCGCTTATGCCCTCGGGCCGGGCTTCGCCCTCGGTGCCGGCCACACGGTCGGCCCGCTCGCCTCGGCGCCGGCTCCGTACCTGCCGCCGTTTCCGCTGCTGGCGGCGGTGCCGGAGGCGGGGGAGGGGGCGCCGCTGCACTGGGCCGCCGGGGCGGTACCGGTGGCCGCCGCGCTGGTCGTCGGCTGGACGGTGGCCAAGGGCGCGGCGTCCGCGCAGTGCGGCGGCACGAAACCGGGCGGCGCTGCGCGGACCGCGGTCTGGTCGGCGGGCCGCAC
>NZ_WWIC01000229.1:0-7518 GCF_009872555.1 Streptomyces sp. SID5643 | reverse complement strand
TGGGGTGTGGGGGTGCGGGGTGCGGGGTGCGTCAGGGCAGCCGCCGCACGGGTGTGCCGTCGAGGAACGCGCGGATGTCCTCGACGGCGTGGCCGTAGTAGGTCGCGTAGTTGGCGCGGGAGACGTAGCCGAGGTGCGGAGTGGCCAGGAGACGCGGTGCCGTGCGCATGGGGTGGTCCGCGGGGAGGGGCTCGACGTCGAAGACGTCCACGCCGGCTCCGGCGATACGGCCCGCGCGCAGGGCGTCGAGCAGGGCGTCCTGGTCGACGATCGCCGCGCGGGAGGTGTTGATCAGGTAGGCGGTCGGCTTGAGGAGGGAGAGTTCGGCCGGCCCGAGCAGGCCCCGGGTGCGGTCGCCGAGGGCCAGGTGGACGGAGACGAAGTCACTGTTCGCGAGCAGCTCTTCCTTGGAGCCGGCATGCTCGACGCCGACCTCGTCGGCGCGCTCGCCGGTGAGGTTCTGACTCCAGGCGCTCACGTGCATGCCGAAGGCGAGTCCGACCTGGGCGACCTTGCTGCCGATCTTCCCCAGGCCGAGCAGCCCGAGCCGCCGGCCGTGCAGGTCGGCACCGACGGTGCTCTGCCAGGGGCCGCCGGAGCGCAGGGCGTTGCTCTCCTCGACGATGCCGCGGGCGAGGCCGAGCAGCAGGGCCCAGGTCAGTTCGACGGGCGGGGTGGAGGAACTGGCCGTGCCGCAGACCGTGACGCCGTGTGCCTCGGCGGCCGCGTAGTCGATGACGGAGTTCCGCATGCCGGAGGCGACGATCAGTTTCAGCCGGGGCAGACGGGTGATCAGCGACCCGGGGAACGGGACGCGTTCGCGCAGGGTCACCACGATGTCGAAACCGGCCAGGGCGGCGGCCAGGTCGTCCTCGCCGTCGATGTGCCGGTCGAAGGACACGACCTCCACGTCGTCCGCGACCACCGACCAGTCGGCGGCCTCGGCCGCCACCTGCTGAAAGTCGTCCAGTACAGCGCAGCGCAGCCGCACGTCGTGCCCCTTTCACGGCCCAGGTCCGGTTCACCGGCCATGATCGCGTGTACGCCGTGGGCGGGGGAAGTGCCTGCCGGGGACCGTGTGGTCAGGAAAGGGCCCTCGCCGGTCCCCCTGGCGCGGCCGCGGCGCTGCGCAGGGCCAGGAGACCGGCGAGGGTGACGGTCCCGGCCGTGAGCACGACTGCCCCATCCGGCAGCCCGGTCAACGGCCCGCCCGCCAGGGCCGGGACGGCCGACCCGGTGAGCACGATGCCGAGCGGGAGGAGCACCGACCCGCGGACCACTGTGACAATGCGAGTCGTTCAGCGGGTGCCTTTCAGAGAGGTTGGACGCTAGCCGACGCCCACCCCGGCGGAACGAATACGGCGAGACCTCCACCAACCCCAGACCGTGTGGCCCACCATAGCGATCGCAATGGCAACAGCCGTGAACCGAACGGTGGTCCAGGTACCAAGAACAAGCTGACTCGTCCCGTGCGACTCTGCCTCCAGACGCGCCGAAGTCTCATAAAAAGCCACCAGGGGGACAAGCAGCCGGAAGAACAGGCCGCCGATGCCCGGCGCCTGTGCGAGGTTCCCCAGGAGTCCGACGGGTGCTCCAAAGATGAAGGCCAGCAAACCCCAGAGGGCAATTCCGGAGGAACTCGCACCCGAGGAATACAGTCCACCCAGGGAGGCCAGGATTCCCTTGACCAGGTAGTAGGTCACGACACCGATGGCCAGCCCCAGAGACGCGAGGACGGCCGATTCGATTTTGGACCGGCGAAAATAACCCACCAGGAATGCGTAACAGGCCCACGGCCACCCGCCCGTGAAGACGGCGCCCACGGCCGTACCTGGACGACCACCCCATTGCTCAGCCACAGGCCCCGTCAGACCAAGCAGCAAGCCAAGCCCGAGTGGCACCGCGAACGACGCGACCCGAGCACCCGAAAATTTCACTGTCTCCCCGTTCCGGTCCTGACGTGGCATGACTCCGGGCTCGTGTGCGCCCGGAGCCACGGCCCACCCGAGGGAGGTCAACCCTCATCGCGGCGGAATTTCTTATTCATTGCTGTAAAAGGCGTGGCAGGTCCATGCCGCACCCTGTGTCGAGTTGGCGTAGGAGGTCTTCCCCTTCGCCACCCAGCCACTTGAGTGATCGACGTTCTGGACCCTGACCGTCGACTTGTGCTTCACATCAGCGATGTAGTTCGAGTAGCACTTCTTTCCAGCCGACACCAGATCGTACCCATAGCACCACTTGCCATGAGTCACATTCTGGCAGGTGTTCCCCTTGACCTGAACGGCCGACTTGTTGATTTCCAGCTTCACCACGCCCCACTCGGAGGGGTTACCCAGTTCTGCCGGCGGGGCGACGCCGTCACCTCTCTTGTGGATGACGGGCTTCCCGGCTATGAGGCCGCCGCCGGCCTGAACCGCGGAATTGCCGGTGCCGGGTCCGCTCTGAGGGTCGTAGGCCGCCACAGGGGTGGCTACGCTGGAAACCGCAAGCGTGGCACCTGAAATGGCGAACAGTAGTGACTTTCCAAGCCTTTTCACGTTACTCCTCCTCCGCTCCCCGTTAGCGGGGTTTCGAAAGGATCTTCTACGAGGGCGCTGTGGCGGTCAAGGCGTGGCCGATTTACGACCCCTGCGCGGCTGGAAATCATCGCTCGGTAGGTTGTATTCAAGGGCGGGAGACATGAATGCGCGGCCACAACAACACGTCTTGCGAGAGCCCACACCCCCGCCGTCGTCCTGGCCGTCGTCCGCGACCCGATCCGGAGGCACCGCTGCCCTCCTCGGTCGCCTCCGCCTTGCGGCGGCCCATGGTGGCCTCGCTTAGTCTCCGGCCATGGACCACGGGCTCACTCACGAGGGAAGCGCCTTCATCAACTTTCGACGCTACGTCTCGGATCCGAAGGAGCACGGGTTTCGGTGGGTCGACATCAAGCAGCTCCGCTTCTCCGCGGAGGCCGTGGACGATAGAGGAGTGCTTGCCGCGCTGATCGAGCATGAGCAGTTCCGGGACGACTATGCAGGTGGTGGAGTGCTGCTGGACGGGCCCCGGCACGGGCCGTACTGGCTGCGGTCGATCACTCCCGATCTGTACGAGCCCATCAGCCAGGAGAAGGCGGCGCAGATCCTGCTGGAGTGGGTCGACCCGCTCTGGGACGTGCCCACCGAGCTGGAGGCGGATCTGCGGCGGGAGGTGTCCGCCCGTCTGGCCGCAGCCGATGGCATCTACCGTCTCAGCGA
The DNA here is from genome assembly GCF_009872555.1 of Streptomyces sp. SID5643. Classification (NCBI taxonomy): domain Bacteria; kingdom Bacillati; phylum Actinomycetota; class Actinomycetes; order Kitasatosporales; family Streptomycetaceae; genus Streptomyces; species Streptomyces sp. SID5643. Next base: position 4,282 of record NZ_WWIC01000229.1, on the reverse strand, counting down.
CCTCGGTGATGCGGCGATTCATGACTGGGGACGTGTGCACGATCACTTCCACGAGTTCGTGCTCATCGACCGTTCGGCTCAGCGGGTCACGCTCATCGTCGCCGCCGACGACTGAGGCGACCACCCGGGGCATCCATGGCGGTGGCCGCCTCAGTCGCGGAGCCACAGCCGAATCGCAGCAAGAGCGACCGTGCCGTGGAAGACGTAGACCCGGGAACGGTGTTGCCGAGCTCCTGGTGACCTGCGCCCGTTGCGTCGTGGGCCGGCCGCCCGACCTGAAGAGGCGGCTCGAAGCTGCCGGAGACCGACCAGCGAAAAGCCCTCCCGAACGGGAGGGCGGAGACTTGCGCCCCCGGCAGGACTCGAACCTGCGGCCAAGCGCTTAGAAGGCGCCTGCTCTATCCACTGAGCTACGGGGGCCGGGTGTGGTGGCCTCTGTCTTGGTGCCCGGGTGTGGGCCGATCCGTGACGTTGCCGGGGACAAGGATAGGGCTCCCGCGTCCTTGTCCCTGTTGCTTCGCCTCCGTGGCTCGATGTGGAGGTTCAGTGAAGCGGTCCTGATAATCGCAGGCAGGTACGAATCGTGCATCGCTTTTGGCGTCAGAGGCATCGGGTGTTGTGCACTCGTTATGCCTGGAGTCTGCCTGTGTCCCAGTCGTCCCTTCCGCCCCTTGTGTTCCGTCGGCGCGCAGACATGCTCATATGCTTCAGAATTCCCCTAAAATTGGGCATTCTTCACATGTGGTGACCTTGGACGTACGGCCTCAGCTGCTCGACGCACTCTCCGCCCTGCGCGACCGTGTCGCCGCCGCACGCTTCCCGCTGCCCCTGGCGGGGGCCCCACGCGCGCGTGCCAACCGCGACGAACTCCTCGCGCAGCTCGACGACTACTTGGTGCCCCGGTTGCGGGACCCCGAAGCGCCGCTTCTGGCCGTCGTGGGCGGGTCGACCGGAGCCGGGAAATCGACACTCGTGAACTCCCTCGTGGGACGGCGGGTCAGCGAGGCGGGCGTGCTGCGGCCCACGACACGCACCCCCGTGCTGGTCTGTCATCCGGAGGACCACCACTGGTTCAGCGGGATGAGGGTGCTGCCCGACCTCACACGCGTGTGGGTGCCCCAACAGGAGTCCACCGACGACCTGCTGCTCCCCGGCGAGAACCCCGCGCGCGTCCTGCGCGTCGAGACCGCCGAGACGCTCCCGCCCGGCCTCGCCCTCCTCGACGCGCCCGACATCGACTCCCTGGTCTCCGACAACCGGGTCCTGGCCGCCGAACTCATCTGCGCCGCCGACATCTGGGTCATGGTCACCACGGCCGCCCGCTACGCCGACGCCGTCCCCTGGCACATGCTGCGCACCGCCAAGGAGTACGACGTCACCCTCGTGACCGTGCTCGACCGGGTGCCTCACCAGGTGGTGAACGAGGTGTCACGGCAGTACGGGGCCCTGCTCACCAAGGCCGGGCTCGGCGAGGTGCCGCGCTTCACCGTGCCCGAACTCCCCGAGTCCGCCTGGGGCGGCGGGCTCCTGCCGGCCTCCGCCGTCGCCCAGCTGCGCACCTGGCTGGTGCACCAGGCTCAGGACCCCGCAGCCCGGCAGCACGTCCTCGCCCGTACGGCCTACGGCGTCCTCGACTCCCTCAAGTCCCGGATGCCCGAGCTGGCCGGGGCCGCCGCCGCTCAGTACGCCGCCGCCCTGCGGCTCACCTCCGCCGTCGAAGGGGCGTACGACAGCGAGCACACGCGCGTGCGGGGCCGGTTGCAGAGCGGAGCGGTCCTCGCCGGGGACGCGCTCAAACGGTGGCGCGCCTTCCCCCTGGACTGCACCGCCGCCGAACTCCTCGACGCGCTCGTGGAGAGCCTCAGCGCGCTGCTGCTGTGCGCCGTCACCGCCGCCGACGAGCGCGTCGACGACGCCTGGCGGCGCGAACCGGCCTCCAGCGCCCCGGAACTCGCCGCACGCGACTCCGGCGCCGACAGCGCCGAGCACCGCATCGGACTCGCCGTACGGCGATGGCGGCGCGAGCTGGAGGAGAACGCCGAGGACGAGGTACGCGAACTCGACCGCAACCTCGCGCCCGACCCCGAGCTCGTCGCCGCCCTGGTCGCCACCTCCCTGCTGGGCGGCCGCCGGGGCCGGTTGGCCGGAGAGAGCCTCGCCGAGCGGATCGGCGCCCATGGCGCGCTGCGGCTGCGCGACCGGGCCGGACGGCTGCTCACCGAGCACGTGGACCGGGTCATGCACGCCGAACGCGAGCGCCGGCTCGCCCCACTCGACGCACTCGACGTCCACCCCGAGCCCCAGGCCGAGCTCATCGCCGCGCTGTCCGTACTGCAGAAGGAGAGGTGACCGGTGACCGTCACCGACCAGGACCCCACCGAGCACGCCGATCAGCCGGACGACGACGCCCACGACAACGGGGGCGGCGCCGCCCGCCGGAGCGCCCCGGACGGCGAGCGCGCGACGCGTACCGACTCCACCGAGACCTGGGACGACGGACTCATCGCGCGCCGGGTTGCCGAGACAGCCGAAGGAGACAGGTTCCCCATGACGGACAACCGCTCCGCCGTCCCGCCGACGGTGACCCCGCTGGTGTACGACGGGTCGCTGCGCTCACGGCTGGAGGCCCTGCGCGAACTCGTGGGGCTCTCCCGCACGCGGCTCGACAGCAGGACGCTCTCGGGGGCCGGCCGGGTGCTGGACGAGGCGTCCGCGCGGCGCAGGCTCTCCGGTCAGCACACCGTCGTCGCCATCGCGGGTGCCACCGGCAGCGGCAAGTCGCAGCTGTTCAACGCGCTCGCCGGGGTGACCATCTCAGAGACGGGCGTACGCCGTCCCACCACCGCCGCGCCCATCGCGTGCAGTTGGAGCGACGGCGGGGCCGGCCTCATCGAACGGCTCGGGATCCCGCCCCGGCTGCGCCGCCGGCCGTTGCCGACCGGGGACGGCGAGTCGCCGCTGCGCGGACTCGTCCTGGTCGACCTGCCCGACCACGACTCCGCGGCCGTACAGCACCGTCGGCACGTGGACCGCATCCTCGGGCTCGTCGACGCGGTCATCTGGGTCGTCGACCCGGAGAAGTACGCCGACGCCGTCCTCCACGAGCGTTATCTGCGGCCGATGGCGGCCCACGCGGAGGTCATGTTCGTCGTCCTCAACCAGGTCGACCGGCTGCCCGGGGAAGCCGCCGAACAGGTTCTCGACGATCTGCGACGGCTCCTCGACGAGGACGGCATCGCCCTCGGGGAGTACGGCGAGCCGGGCACGACCGTGCTCGCGCTGTCCGCGCTCACCGGGGACGGTGTCGGAGAACTGCGCGAGGCGCTCGGCCAGTTCGTGTCGGAGCGCGGGGCGGCCAACCGCCGCATCTCGGCCGACGTGGACATCGCCGCGGCACGGCTGTGGCCCGTCTACGCCACGCAGCGGCGGACCGGGCTCAGCGAACAGGCCCGAGAGGAGTTCTCCGACCGGCTCGCGGACGCGGTGGGCGCCACGGCGGCGGGGGAGGCGGCCGAGCGCGCCTGGCTGCGCAACGCCAACCGGGCCTGCGGCACGCCCTGGCTGCGGCTGTGGCGCTGGTACCAGGACCGCGGCGAGCCCACCACGGGCCGGCTTCCCTCGCGCCCACAGGCCGACGAGGAGGCGACGGCCCGTCAGCGGGTCGAGCAGGCCGTACGGACCGTGGCCGACCGGGCGTCGGCCGGGCTGCCAGCGCCCTGGGCACAGGCGGTGCGCGAAGCGGCCGTCCGTGGTTCGCAGGGGCTGCCCGAGGCGCTGGACGATCTGACCGCGCGCGCGGGGGTGCCCGCGGGACGGCCGCCGCGCCCGGGGTGGTGGCCGTTGGCCGTGTTCACCCAGGCGTGCATGACGATCCTGCAGTTCCTGGGCGGGCTGTGGCTGCTGGGGCAGATCATCGGGGTCATGGCGCCGAACCTGGGGGTGCCGGTGCTGCTGATGGTGATCGGCATCGTCGGCGGACCGCTCATCGAGTGGAGCTGCCGGCTGGCGGCCCGCGGCCCGGCCCGGCGCTACGGCCTGGAGGCGGAACGCCGGTTGCGGGAGGCGGCTGCCGGATGCGGCCGGGCCCGGGTCCTGGATCCGGTGGCGGCGGAGCTGCTGCGGTACCGGGAGGTTCGGGAGCAGTACGGGAGGGTGGTCGGGGCGGGGCGGTGACGCCGTGGCGGTGAGACCAGGGGGCTGCCCACACCACCGCACCCCACCCCCCACCCTCACGGCCCATCCCGCTGACCCACCCCACCCCATCCTCATGACCACCCCACCC
>NZ_WWIC01000228.1:0-75456 GCF_009872555.1 Streptomyces sp. SID5643 | reverse complement strand
GGCGTCCGGGGCGGGCCGGGGGTGGTGGAGGGGGCCGGGAGGGCAGCGGTGCCGGTGCGGGCGCCGGAGGCTCCCGGCGAGGAGGCCGCGTCGGGGCCGGAGGGGAGGGGCAGGGCAGCGGTGCCCGTGCCGGAGCCGGCCGGGTGGGCGGCCGGCGTGAAGTCCCGCGGGAGGGCCGTCACGGTTGAGCCGGGCTCTTCGCCCCGGTCCCAGCAGACCCCGGCCACGAGCAGCACCGAGACGGCCACCACGACCGTCCGTGTCAGCCGGTAGGCACGGGTCCGGAACCAGGGCCTGCGGCCTCGCCCGGACCACCCGCCGGGCACGCCGGCTGCCGTCGCGTACCGCCCGCCCGGGAAGACGCCGGAATCCCACCGGGCGACGGGGGCCGCGGCGAACCTGTCCCCACGCCGGGTCCCCGGGGGCGGGGCCACGACAGACCTGCCCCCGCGCCGCCCCGACGACCCACGGACGGAATCAGAACCACCCCCGCGCCGCCCCGACGACCCACGGACGGAATCAGAACCACCGCCACGCCGCCCCGACGACACACGGGCCGCACCAGAACGACCCCTCCCCCGCCCCAGAACAGCGTCGGCAGACCCGGAACCCGACCGGAACCCCGGACCGGCGACAACACCCCGCCGGTCCTCCGACGCCGCAGCCGGACCCGCTCCGCCCCCACGCCGCCCCGACAACCCACGGGCAGGGTCAGAACCACCCCTACTCCACCCTGACGACCCACCGGCGGAACCAGAACCACCCCCGCTCCACCCCGACGGCCCGCCGACGGAACCGGAGTCGGGTGCTCGCCGAACCGCCGGGGCGGAACCGGAGTCGGGTACTCGCCGAACCGCCGGGGCGGCGCCGGGCCGGGCGCCGCCTGCACGTCGCGGCACCGGCCCGGCGCCGGACCCGGGCGCGTCTCCGCCCCGCCCCGGCGGGGCGGAGCGATCCGCGGAACGTGGCTTACGCGGCGCCATCGGGGCGGCGGCGGAGCCGGAACCAGACCGTCCCGGCCACGGCGGCCAGGCCGACCGCGGCCGCACCGGTGACCGGCGTGAAGGCCTCACCGCGGGCGATGCCACCACCGCCCGCCGGCGGGCCGCCCACCGGCGTCGTCGGCTTCGAGGTCGGGCAGTCGACCTTGAAGACCTTGAACTTGCCCGCGCCGTGGGCCTGGTCGGTGAGCCACGTCAGCTTGTACTGCCCGTTGGGCAGATCGACGGCCGCGGTACGCCCCGCGCCGGTCGCGTCCGCGGTGAAGCTGCCCGTGCGGGTGGCGCCGCCCGGGACCTCGGGCTGGGTCTGGATGGTCCAGTTGACCTTCTCGCCCGCGTCGAAGTTGAACGCGGCGAGGTAGAAGTCGCAGACCTTCGGGTCGTTGCGCTGGTTGGCCGCGGCCGTCGTGCTGGCGTGGATCTTGACGTCTCCGTTGTCCCCCGGGATGGGGGCGGCGACGGCGGACACCCCGCTCAGGGCGGTCCCTGCGAGGGTGAGGGCGGCGACGACGGCGGTGCGGGTGCCGGCACGACGCGCGAGGGGTACGACGGGCATGAACATGCCTCCAAGTCAGATGATTTACATACAAACACCTCGTCACCTGACTTTCTGTCACCTCAGCGCCCAAGAGGGCGCAGCAGCGCCCTACGACGCGTCAGATATCGCTCTTCCGGCGCAGCGGCACCCGGCACCGGAAGCCCCTCCGCGCACCACGGCCCTCACCATCAGCTTCCGTCTCTGCCGCCGTCTCCGTCTCTACCGGCGGCTCCGGCTCCCCCGGCTCCCGCCGCGACCGTACGGCGACCCCCGACGACAGCAGCAACAGCACTCCCAGCATCAGGAACGGCGCCGCCACACCCGCGACTCCGGCGATCAGCCCGGCCGCGGCCGGCGCGGCGACCTGGCCGAGCCGGTTGCCGGTCAGGCGCAGGGCCAGGGCCGTGGAACGGGCGTCGTCGGGAGCGGCCTGGACGACCGTCGTCATGGACAGCGGCTGTCCGACCCCGAGGCAGAAGCCCAGCGCGACCAGCAACAGCCCGAGCGCCCACACCGGCACCGGCAGGGCGATGCCCGCGCAGAGCAGGGCCGCCAGCAGACAGGTGACCGTCAGCAACAGCGTCCGCCCCAGCAGCCGCAGCAGGGGCGTCAGCACCAGGCGGCAGGCGATCGTGGCCGCCGCGCGCAGGCTGAGCAGGACGCCGATCACGGACGGCGCGATGCCCCGGTGCTCGCCGACCACCGGGAGGTAGGCGGTCAGGATGTCGGTCGCGGACAGCACGGCGAGGCTGACGAAGATCCCCGCCGGCACCCCCCGGGTGCGCAGGATGCCCCGGACCGGGACCCGGTCGCCCTTGTCCGCGCCGGACGTGGCCGCCGTACGACGGTCCTCGATGCGCCACAGCGAGGTGAACGCCACCGCCGCCGTGGCGCCCGCCACGATCAGGGCGAGCGCGCTGCTGCCTGCCATGTCCTCGCCGCCGATCAGCGCGCCCGCGGCGATGGGGCCGACCAGCTGGCCGAGGGCGGCGCCGATGGTGAAGTGACCGAAGTTGCGGTCCTGTTCGTGGGGCGCGGACTGGCGGGCGACGAGGGACTGGGAGCCGATGACGAAGCACAGGTGCCCGAGGCCCATCACCCCGCTCCACAGAGCCATCGTCCACAGGGAACCGGCGACCCCGCTCAGGGCGCAGCCGCCGGATATGAGGACCACACCGACCGGCAGCAGGGGCGCGCAGCGGCCGTGGTCGGTGCGGCGGCCGAGGGGGACGGCCGCGAAGAGGGGCAGCAGGGCGTACACACCGGCGATCACACCGATCGCGCGCTCGTCCGCGCCCAGTGCGAGGGCCCGGTAGGAGACGGCGGGCCGGGCCATCGACACCGCCCCCTGCGCGAAGCCGAAGGCGATGACGAGGCGGAGCAGCCAGCCGCGGTTCCCACCGGGCCTCACGATGACGTCCTCCATGGAGTGGTTCAGATGATCCCGAACAGCATGCCCGCGCCGAGGATGACCAGACAGGTGAGGGCGGCCCACTTCACGACGAACCTGGTGTGGTCGCCGAACTCGACCTTGGCCATGCCGACCAGGACGTAGACGGCCGGGACGAGCGGGCTGGACATGTGCAGCGGCTGGCCGACCAGGGAGGCGCGGGCCATCTCCAGCGGGCTGACCCCATGGGCGGCTCCCGCCTCGGCGAGGACGGGCAGGACACCGAAGTAGAAGCCGTCGTTCGACATGAAGTAGGTGAGCGGCAGGCTCAGCAGGCCGGTGACGAGCGCCATGTGCGGGCCCATGCTGCCGGGGATGACGTCCACCATCCACTTGGCCATCTGGTCCACCATGCCGGTGCCCTGGAGGACGCCGGTGAAGACGGCGGCGGCGAAGACCATGCCGGAGACGTTCAGGACGTTGTCGGCATGGGCGGCCAGCCGGGCCTTCTGGTCCGGGATGTGCGGGAAGTTCACGGAGAGGACGAGCGCGGCACCGATCAGGAACAGCACCGGGATCGGCAGCCACTCCATGATCATGGCGGTGAGCAGGCCGACCGTGAGCAGCGCGTTGAACCAGTAGAGCTTGGGCCGCAGGGTGGGCCGGTTCGGGTCGAGGCCCTGGAAGTCCTCGTCGTCCGCGGAGGCGGCGGAGGCGGCGGAGCCCGTGGCATCGTCGGGAGCGTCCGTGCCGGAGCCGCTGCCGCCCGTGCCGACCTTGCGCATCGACTCCTTGCCGTCGCCGGAGCCGCCGGAGCCGACGAGGACGGTCTCGGTCTCCTTCTCCTCCTCCAGCACGTCGTCCAGGGTCAGCACGCCCAGCCGCCGGCGCTCGCGCACACCGAGCACATAGGAGAGGACGAAGACGAAGGCCAGGCCGACCAGGAGCGCAGGGATCATCGGGACGAAGATGTCGCTGGCGTCGAGCTTCAGCGCGGTCGCGGCGCGGGCCGTCGGGCCGCCCCACGGGAGGGTGTTCATCACGCCGTTGGCCATGGCGGCGACACCGGTCATCACGACCAGGCTCATCTTCAGGCGCTTGTACAGCGGGTACATCGCCGAGACGGTGATCATGAAGGTCGTCGAGCCGTCGCCGTCCAGCGACACGATCGCGGCGAGCAGGGCGGTGCCCACGACGATCCGCATCGGGTCGGCTTTGCAGAATTTGAGAATGCCGCGGACGATCGGGTCGAAGAGACCGACATCGATCATCACGCCGAAGTAGACGATCGCGAACATGAGCATCGCCGCGGTGGGGGCGAGGTCGGTCACGCCGTCGAGGACGTAGTCGCCGAGCTGGGCGCCCTTACCGACGAACACGCAGAACAGCGCGGGAATCAGCACGAGCGCCGCGATCGGCGACATCTTCTTCATCATGATCAGGACCAGGAAGGTCGCGATCATGGCGAAGCCGAGGATGGTCAGCATGAGTTGATACCTAACGTTCGCCCTTGAACATCCCACCAGGGCCGGCGGTGTCCGAGACGTTAGGTGCGTTCAAGCAGCGTTAACAAGACGTTGACGTGCGAGCAATAAGCGCAAAACTGCTGGTCACAGCTTTGCTCAGGTCAGAGCGGTGAGCTTTTCGGTCACGGCGGACGCTTCCGGACCCGTCTCGGGGGCCACCTCGACCGGCACTCCGTTGAGGACCGCGTTGCCCGACAGCGGGTCGAGCAGACGGCCGTCGAGGAGCTGGTTGACGTTGACGCCGGGGTCCGTGGAGGCGTGGCTGAGGCGGGTGCCGGGGCGGTTGTGGCCCCAGCCGTGCGGCAGGCTCACCACGCCCCGGCGGATCGTGTCGGTGACCTCCGCGGGCGCGGTGACCTCTCCCCCGGCGCCCTTCACGCGCACGGCGGCCCCGTCCGCGACTCCGAGCCGTTCGGCGTCCTCGGGGTGGATGTGCAGCGTGCAGCGGTTGGAGCCGCCGGTGAGGGCGGGCACGTTGTGCATCCAGCTGTTGTTGGAGCGCAGATGGCGGCGGCCGACCAGGACGAGTCCCTCGGGGCGTTCGGCCAGGGCCGCGCGCAGGCGGGGCAGGTCGTCCGCGATCGGGCCGGGCAGCAGCTCGACCCGGCCGCTGCGGGTCTTCAGGGGCTGCGGGAGGCGGGGTTCGAGCGGGCCGAGGTCGATGCCGTGCGGGTGCGCGAGGAGCTTGTCCAGGCTGAGGCCGTCCGGCCGTACGCCGAAGCCGTCGCCGTAGGGGCCGAGGCGCAGCATCATGTCGAGCCGCCGCTCGGGGCCGGTGTCGCCGGTGAGCCGGGCGGCGAGTTCGCTCGGATCAGCGCCGTGGACCGGCGAGTGCGGCTCGGTGACCGCCTTGCCGAGGGTCTGGTCGATGACCATCCGGTCGACGGCTGCCGGGTCCGCTCCGTGCATGCCCGTGACGGCCAGGATCAGCCGCGCCAGGATCTCCGTCTCCGCCATGCGGCCCGGCTCCAGCGGGACGGCCGGGCGGGTGTAGCGGACCTGGTTGCGCACGGCGAAGGTGTTGAAGGCGAAGTCGTGGTGCGGGCTCTGGGAGGGCGGGGGCGGGGGCAGGACGACGTCGGCGTGGCGTGAGGTCTCGTTGAGGTAGGGGTCGACGCTGACCATGAAGTCGAGCGAGTCGAGCGCCTTGTCGAGCCGGTCGCCGTCGGGCGCGGACAGCACGGGGTTGGCGGCGACGGCGATCAGCGCGCGCACCGGCTCGCCCTGCTCGGTGGCGGTGTCGATCTCCTCCGCGAGGGCGGAGAGGGGCAGTTCGCCCTTCGCCTCGGGATGCCGGCTCACCCGGGAGTGCCAGCGCCCGAGGGCGAAACCCCGGCCGGGTCCGGCGGGGCGCGGGGGCTTGTCGGTGGCGGCCTGCGGGAAGAGCGCGCCGCCGGGCCGGTCGAGGTTGCCGGTGAGGATGTTGAGGACGTCGACGAGCCAGCTGGCCAGGGTGCCGTGCGGGACGGTGCAGCTGCCGATCCGGCCGTAGACGGCGGCGGCCGGGGCGGCGGCCAGGTCGCGGGCGAGGGCCCGGATCGCGTCCGCCTCGACGTCACAGGCCTCCGCGACGGCTTCGGGGGTGAACTCCCGGATGGCATCCGCCAGTTCCTCGACGCCTTGGACGTACGGGGCCGGCTCCGTCAACCCCTCCTCGAAGAGCACCTGCGTCATCGCGGCCAGCAGCAGGGCGTCGGTGCCGGGCCGGACGGCGATGTGCCGGTCGGCGAGCTTTGCGGTGCGGGTGCGCCGCGGGTCGATCACCACGAGGGTGCCGCCCCGGGCCTTGAGTGCCTTCAGCTTGCCCGGGAAGTCGGGGGCGGTGCACAGACTGCCGTTGGACTCCAGCGGGTTGGCGCCGATCAGGAGCAGATGGCCGGTGCGGTCGAGGTCGGGAACGGGGATGGCGTTCGCGTCGCCGAAGAGCAGGCCGCTGGAGACGTGCTTGGGCATCTGGTCGACCGTGGACGCGGTGAAGACGCTGCGGGTGCCGAGGCCGGCGAGCAGGACGGGCGGGTAGAGGGCGCCGGCCATCGTGTGCACGTTGGGGTTGCCGAGGACGACCCCGACGGAGTTGGGGCCGTGGCGCTCCACGACGGGCCGGATACCGGCGGCGACCGCGTCGAAGGCCTCCTCCCAGGTGGCCTCGCACAGCTCGCCGTCCCGCCGCACGAGCGGCGTGCGCAGCCGGTCGGGGTCGGAGTCGACCGCTCCGAAGGAGGCGCCCTTGGGGCAGATGAACCCCTGGCTGAAGACGTCCTCCCGGTCGCCGCGGGCGTGGGTGACGCGCGTCCCCTCGATGGTGAGGGCCAGGCCGCAGGTGGCCTCGCACAGGGGGCAGATACGCAGGGCGGTGCGGGACACGGGTCCTCCCGGGGCGGCGGCTACGGTGACGCGCTGACCCGACCGAGCATACCGACCGGTATGCATCTCGGGGAGGGCCTGGCGGAAGCCGGGGCGGGAGCGAGGTCAGTCGAGGGCGCGGGCCAGATAGGCACGCAGCATCTCCCTGGCCTCCTGGATGATCCGCTCGTCCCCCTCCGGTGCGACCCGGAACGCCAGGTGTACGAGGGTGTCGGCGGTCTCGACGGCGACGAGGAAGACCCGGCGCAGATCCTCGTCCGGTTCGCGGTCGAGGTGGCCGGAGAGGAGTCCGGTGAGACGGTCGGCGACGCGGTGGTTGGGTTCGGCGTGGCGGGAGCCGACCGGGATCTGGTTGCCGAAGTCGACGAGCGAGAAGCCGGGCGCGGTGCGCTTCATCTCCAGGTACTCGTCGAGCACGGCGTCCATGGCCGTGCGCCAGCCCCCGCCCTCGCCGGCCTGCCGCAGGCGCTGGGTGACGCGCTCGGAGTACCGCTCCAGGTTGCGCTGCGCCAGCGCGTCGGCCATCTGGCGCTTGTTGCCGAAGAAGCGGTAGACGGAACCGATCGGGACCGATGCCCGCTCGGCGACGGCACGGGTGCTCAGGGCGTCGTAGCCGACCTCGTCGAGGAGATCGGCACAGGCGTCGAGGATCCTGGTGAGGCGTTCGGCACTGCGCCGCTGCACAGGCGCACGACGGAGCGATGTCGCGTGGGGCACGGGCTTCATGATGCCCCTCGGGCGCGGTTCGGTGAACCCCGCCCCCCGCTGTCCGCGCCCTCCGTGCGGGCCTTGCGCCGGGAGGACGCGTCCGGTGTCATCCCCGGTCCGGGCTCCGACGCGGTGACGTCGGCGGTGCTCTCCACGGGCTTGCCGTCCACGGCCCACACGGTGCCGTCGTCGGCACAGAGGCGGGCCGTGACGCGGTGCGTGCCGCGCGGGACGAGGCGGGCGTCGAGCCGGTAGGCGGGGGCGCGGAGCCGGGCGACGGGACGGCCGTCGACATAGAGGCGCGCGAGCCCCCGCCCGGCCACCGCGCGGGCCGGCGCGCCGGTCGGCGAGAAGCGGAAGTTGCGCACGGTCAGGCGGACGTCCCAGCCGCCGGCCGCGTCGGGCTGCACCTCGATGCCGACGCCGGGGGCGTCCTCCTGTCCGACCTCACGAAGGGGCCGGCCCTCCGGGCCCCGGTCCTCCAGGATCTTGCCCACCGGGGCGGGCGACGCACCGCCCTCCCCGGCGCCATCGGTGCCACAGCCCGCAGAGCCGGCCAGAAGGAGGACACAGACCGCGAGCGCGGCCAAAGGTTTCCGTGTCCACGACATGCCCGTGAGCGTAGAACACACGTCCGGCCCGGCGGATCATTCTCAAGTCGGGTTCAGGTCATCCGTCGAGAGGAGGGGCGTGCCCCTCTTGCGTTGGGGAAAACGCAATCCTACGGTGCTCCATAGGAATCAAACGGCAAGGGAGCAGCGATCATGGGCGATGGGGGCACCCCCCGCGCGAGCGGGTTCGAGCGCGGGGAAGCGCGGAAGACCGCCGAAGGGCTGACCTACCTCTCCGGCTTCGGCAACGAGCACAGCTCGGAAGCCGTCCCGGGCGCACTGCCCGAGGGCCGCAACTCGCCCCAGCGAGCCCCGCTCGGGCTGTACGCGGAGCAGCTGAGCGGTTCGGCGTTCACCGAGCCGCGGGCGCACAACCGCCGCTCGTGGCTGTACCGGATCCGCCCGTCGGCCGCGCATCCGGCGTTCACCCGGACCCAGAACGGCTCGGTCCGCACCGCCCCCTTCAACCAGACCGTGCCCGACCCCAACCGCCTGCGCTGGAACCCGCTGCCCGACCCGGCGCCGGAGACGGACTTCCTGGCGGGCCTGTGGACCCTGGGCGGCAACGGCGACGCCACCCAGCGCACCGGCATCGCCGTCCACCTCTACGCGGCCAACGTCTCGATGGACCGGGTGTTCAGCGACGCCGACGGCGAGCTGCTGATCGTCCCGGAGCGCGGCGGGCTACTGCTCCGTACGGAGTTCGGTCTGCTGCATGTGGAACCGGGACATGTCGCCTTGATCCCGCGTGGTGTCCGCTTCCGTGTGGAGCTGCTGGATGATTCCGCCCGCGGGTATGTGTGCGAGAACTACGGCGCGCCCTTCCGCCTCCCCGACCTGGGACCGATCGGCGCCAATGGGCTCGCCAACCCCCGGGATTTCCGCGCCCCGGTCGCCGCGTACGAGGACGTCGAGGGACCGGTGGAGGTGGTGAACAAGTTCTGCGGCAACCTGTGGACGGCCACCTACGACCACTCCCCCCTCGACGTGGTGGCCTGGCACGGCAACCATGTGCCGTACGTCTACGACCTGCGCCGCTTCAATGTGCTCGGCACCATCACCTACGATCACCCGGACCCGTCGATCTTCACGGTGCTGACCTCCCCGTCGGACACCCCGGGCCTGGCGGGTGTCGACTTCGTGGTGTTCGCGCCGCGCTGGCTGGTCGGCGAGGACACCTTCCGGCCGCCGTACTTCCACCGGAACGTGATGAGCGAGTACATGGGCCTGATCGAGGGTGCGTACGACGCGAAGGCGGAGGGCTTCGTGCCGGGCGGCGGCTCGCTGCACAACATGATGTCGGCGCACGGCCCGGACCGGGAGACGTTCGACCGGGCGAGCGCCGCCGAGCTGAAGCCCCAGAAGATCGACGACGGCCTGGCCTTCATGTTCGAGACGCGCTGGCCGGTGACCCTCACCCCGCACGCGGCCCGGTCCGAACACCTCCAGCAGCGCTACGACGACGTGTGGCAGGGCCTTCAGCGGCACTTCCGCCCCTTGCACTGATCATTTCCTGACGGTACGGATGGCCCGTGACCTCCTTCGCCCCGGACTCCATCGTCCTCAACCGCAAGCTGCCGCTCTGGTACCAGGTCTCGCAGTCGCTGCGCGCCTCGATCCTCGGCCGCTCGCCCCAGGACCCGCTGCGGCTGCCCACGGAGGAGCAGTTGGCGGGGCACTACGGAGTGAGCGTGCTGACGATGCGGCAGGCGCTGAAGGAGCTGGAGGACGAAGGGCTGATCACGCGTCACCGGCGGCGGGGCACGTTCATCGAGCCGGACGCGCGCAGGGGCTCCCCGGTGCGGCTGCTCGGCTCGGTGGACGCGATCGTGGCCCAGCAGTCCGGCATGACGACCGCACTGCTGGACCACGGCAGCGCGCCCGTCCCCGCCGGCCTCGGCGAGTTCTTCCCGGACGTGCGGGAGGTCGCGACGTATCACCGGCTGCGGAGCGACGAGAAGACCGGTGAGCCGACCAATCACGCCCGCAACTACGTGCGGCCCGAACTGGCCGAGCGGATCGACCTGGACGACCTCCTCCGGTGGCCCATGACCAAGGTGCTGCGCGACGTGGTGGGGGCGGACATCAGCCGCATCACGGATACGGTGGAGGCGCGGCTCGCCGACCCGGAGACCTCGAACCTTCTCCAAGTCCCCCTGCTGAGCCCGATCCTGCACTACACGGGCGTGACCTACGACACCGCGGGACGGGTCCTCGACGCGGCGGTCATCCACTACCGGGGCGACCGGTTCTCCTTCACGGTGACCCTGGAAGCCACCTGACCCGCGCGCCGCCGCCAGGTCGTACGATGCCCAGCGTGACGCACGACGACGCTCCGCTGCTGGCGGACCTCATGCCGTGGTCCGTCGCACCGCCGCGGCTCGGCCGGGGCTGGCCGACGGCGCCCGACGCGGCGTCCCTCAAGGCCCGCTGGGACGCCTTGGTGAAGGCCGAGGGGCCCGACCGCGAGACCCTGTTCGAGCCGAGCCGCTCGCGCACGCTGCACACGGCGGTCGGACAGCTGCCCGGCCGGACCGGCAGCGGCACGGAGAAGCTGGTGCGCGCCTCGGGGCCCTGCCCGGAGCCGGAACGCGTCCTGCTCGCGCCCTACGACGAGCAGTGGCTGATCCCCGACCAGCGGCTGATCGACGCGGCCCGCCCGGAGCTGTGGCGGGTGACGGACGAACGACAGGTCTTCGTGGTGGAGACGCCCGGGGCCACCCCGCCCCTGCTCGCCACCTCACTGCTCCCGCTGCTGCGCCCCGGCCGGATCCGCCCGCTGTTCCGCCGCCCGGGCGGCCACGAGCCGAACCTGGCTCCCGGTCTGCTGGAGCACCTTGCCGCCCGCCTGGGCGGCACCCCGACGCCGCTGGACGTACTGGCCTGGATCACGGCCACGGCCCGCCCGGACCTCACCGTGCCGCTCACCGCGGACGCCGGCGCATGGGAGCGGGGTCTGGAGCTGGGCCACCGGATGCTGTGGCTGATGCGCCGTGACGGCGAACGCCCGAAGCTCCCCGGCGGCCGCCGCCCCTACGTCCGCGCCCCGCTGCCCTCCCGGCCCGTGATGCTGCACTACGACCGGGACGAGGAGGCCCTGTTCCTGGACGAGGGGCGCATCTCCCCGGTGCCGCCGGAGGCCTGGGACTTCGAGGTGGGCGGAGTACGCGTCCTTCAGCAGTGGTTCGCGGCCCGCGTCGCCGTCGCCGAGCCCGGTACGCTGGCGGCGATCCGCCCCGCGACCTGGCCCCAGGCCTGGACGTCGGAGCTGCTGGAGCTGATCGCCGTCCTCGCGCTCCTCGCCGAACTGAGGCCCCTGGAGGGGCCGGCCCTTCCCGACCCGGTCACGGCGACGGAGCTGCGCACGGCGGGCGTCCTCCCCGTGCCGGGCACGGCCCGCCGGCCCGCGTCGGTACTGGAGGGCCCCGAGGAGGGCCCGGAGGGTCAACTGGCGCTGCTCTAGCGGAGGTCGGGGTCGAAGGCGTCCAGGACGCGTTCGAGGGCCCGCCTGAACACCGCCTCCAGGTCGACGGGTCCGCTCTGCTCCGTGAAGGCCGCGGTCAGCCGCGGATACGCGCCGGTGGCGATCTGGCTGCCCAGATAGGCCATGCGGACCGCGTTCTCCTCCTCCGCCGACCACGGCATCGCGCGGGTGCGTTCGGCGGTCGCGATCTCATTGCCCGTGTACGTCGTCACCACCCCGTTGAGCAGCGCGATCAGCTCCGTCTTCGTGCCGGACGGCGCATCGAGCGGTTCGAGGCAGGCCAGGCAGTGCTCCAGGTAGCGCAGGGTGCTGGGGCTGAAGCCGAAGACCCCCGGCATCAGGCGCGGCACCCAGGTGTGGCGGTACATGATGGCGCGCGTCTCCTCCGCGTTGCGGAGCATGTCGGCGCGCCAGTCGCCCGAGGGTTCGAACATCTCGTGCTCGGCGCCGATGGCGTCGATCATCAGCTCGTACAGGTCCTCCTTGCGGGGGACGTAGTTGTACAGCGACATCGTGCCGCAACCCAGCTCCGCCGCGACCTGCCGCATGGTGACCCCGTCCAGCCCCGACGCGTCGGCGATCCGCACCGCCGCCGCCGCGATGTCGGCGCGGGTGAACGCCGGTTTCGGCCCACGGCCGGTGCGCTCGGGGCGCGCCCAGATCACTTCGGGTACGGCCGCTCGGTCCGCCATCGATCATCACCTCGGCCACCATCCTAGTTACGTACAGCGTACGTAGTGCGCTATGGTCCTGCCATGACTTCTACGTACGCTGTACTTAGTGAAGGTCTGAAGAAGCGGTTCGGGCCGGTCCAGGCACTGCGGGGGCTGGACCTGGCGGTCGCCGAGGGGACGGTCTGCGGGGTCCTCGGGCCGAACGGAGCGGGGAAGACGACGGCCGTCGGGCTGTTGACCACGCTGCTGCGGCCGGACGCCGGCTCCGCCCGGGTCGCGGGGCGCGACCTCGTCCGCGAGGCCGCCGCCGTGCGCGGCCGGATCTCCGTCACCGGGCAGGACACCTCGATCGACGGAGACCTGACCGGGCGCCAGAACCTCCGGCTGTTCGGCCGGCTGCACCGGGTGCGCGGTCCGGCCGGCCGGACCGAGGAACTCCTCGACCGCTTCGGCCTGACCGAGGCCGCCGACCGCCCCGCCTCCACCTGGTCCGGCGGCATGCGCCGCCGCCTGGACCTCGCGGCGAGCCTGGTCCGCCGCCCCGAGGTGCTGTTCCTGGACGAGCCGACGACCGGCCTCGACCCGGTCAGCCGCGCCGTCATCCGGGACGTGGTGCGCGGCCTGACCGCCGAGGGCACGACGGTGCTGCTCACCACGCAGTACCTGGAGGAGGCCGACCAACTGGCCGACGACATCGCCCTGGTGGACCGTGGCCGGGTCACCCACACCGGCTCTCCGGCCCAGCTCAAGTCGCTCGTCGGGACACACGCCGAGGTCGTCGTGCCGGACGCGGACCTTCTCGCCGGGGCGGCGGCCGTGCTGGACCGGCTGACGGGTGCGCAGCCGTCGTTCGACCACGAGCGCAACGCCGTCGGCGCGGTCAGCAAGGACCCGACCCTCACGATCCCGCTGCTGGTGCGCGCCCTGGACACCGCGGGCGTGCCGCTGCTCGACGTGAGCCTGCGCCCGCCGACCCTCGACGACGTGTTCCTGCGCCTGACGGGGACCGAACCCCAGCCGACCGGGACGACCGGCATGACGGAAGAGAAGGAGCGTGCCGCATGAGCATGCTGGCGTACGACGGGACCGCGATGCTGGGCCGCCAGCTGCTGCGGCTGCGCAACAACCCGGGGCTGCTGATCCTCACCCAGACGATGCCGATCAGCATGCTGCTGTTCTTCGGCTACGTCTTCGGCAGCGCGCTGGCGGTTCCGGGTGAGGCGTACCGGGCGTTCCTCGTGCCGGGGCTGCTGGTGGCGACCGCCTCGGGCGGGATCATGGCCGGCATGTTCCAGGCGGCCCAGGACACGCACCGGGGTGTGACGAACCGCTTCCGTACGCTGCCGGTGAGCCGGGCGGCCGTACCGTTGGGGCAGGCCGCGGCGGACCTGGTGGTCACGGCCGTCGGGACGGTGCCGTTCCTGCTGGTGGGGCTGGCGGTGGGCTGGCGGGTCGAGGGGAGCCCGCTCGCAGCGGCGGGGGCGTTCGCCCTGCTGATGCTGTTCCGCTTCGCGTGCACCTGGGCCGGGATCTACCTCGGCCTGCTCACCCGCAACGAGGAGGCGGCCGGCCAGCTGGGCGGGGCGACGTTCCTGCTGCCGCTGCTGTCCAGCGCGTACATCCCGACGAGCGGGCTGCCGGGCTGGTTGCGGACGGTCGCCGAGTGGAATCCGATCAGCGCGGTGGCGACGGCCCTGCGGGACCTCCTCGGCAACGCGCCGGTGCCCGACGGGGCGGCCTGGCCGGTGACCCACCCCGTCGCGGGATCGCTCCTGTGGTGCGCCGTGCTGCTCGGGGTGTTCGTGCCGCTGGCCGTGCGCCGGTATGCGCACGGGGAGCGGTGAACGTGCGACCGGAACCGCGGACGTGGCCCCCGGTCACTGCCGGGCGGGGATGAGACACCGACAGGGGCCGTGCCGCGCTCGGGAACACACCTGGCGTCGCTGCGAGCCGCGGGGATGACGGACGACGAGTGTCGCAGCGTTACGCCAGGGGCGGTGTGACCGCCCGAGCGCGGGCCCCTACCTGCTGCCGAAGAGCGAGCGGCGCAGTCGGCGCAGCGGCGCGAAGAGCGAGACGCGACGCACGCGCGCGCCCCTGCCGCTGCGGTCGTGCGGCTGACGCGCGGTCAGTTCGCGCATGAGCGACGTCGCCTCGACCGTCTCCCGCTGGGGGACGGCGGGGCCGCCCAGCACCGAGAGGTGGCGGTCGAGGCGCGAACTGGTCGCGCTGCTCCCGCAGGTGATCGCAGGGACCCTGGCCCTGCTGCGCACTGTTATCTGTTCCATGTCACTCCCCACCCGTACGAGTCCACCCGGCCCGGGCAGGTTAACCCTATCTCCCCGGCCGGGCACACGTGTATCGCGGTCACAGGATTCACCTTCCCCATAAGGGGGTTGACGATGTATCTCCGATTACTCTCCGAATCCAACAGATTTCAGGGCGAGTTGGACGATCGGCTGGGTAGTGGGCTGCGGCGATCCCCCGGCGGGCTCGACGGTCACGGCCAGTGACGTCGCGGAGGATCCCAAACCCGTTGCGACCAGGGGCGTGTCGTCCTCGAACAGGCCGAGGGAGCGTGGTTGCGCACCCGGGCGCATGAGCCACAACTGGTGCACGCGGCCGCCCGCCGGGGCGCCGTATCCGCCGAGGGTGACCACCGCACTCCCCTCCGTGGCGGAAGCGATCACTCCGATGGTGCGGCCCCGCCCGTCCCGGCCACTGCCCGCGCGGGCGTCCGGAGCCGCCAGAACGTGGGCGATCTCACGTGACCGATCTTGCTCGGCGGTCAGCCGGTCCTGGGCCCGGTCCGCCTGCACGGCGAAGAGCGACGCGACGACGAGGGCCGCGGCGGCGGTGGCCGTCGCGAAGGGCACGAACAGCGGGATCCGGCGCCGCTGCCGCTGTCGCGGCGGCGGCCGCGTGCCCCACACGTGCGGCGGCAGCTGCGAGGAGCGCGCCCGGGCCGGCGCGTGCGGAACGCCCTGCGGCGCCGGATCCTGTGGAGTCGTCCGTACGGCGAGCATGACCCGGTCGCGCATCGCGGCCGGGGGCGGGGCCGCCGTGGACCAGGCGAGCCGGACCGCGTCCTCGGTCAGGGCGCGCACCTCGGCGGCACAGCGGTCGCAGTCCCTGAGGTGCTTCTCGAAGCGGACACGCTCCGGGGGCTCCAGGGCGTCGAGCGCGTAGGGCGCGGCGAGCGAGTGCGGATCCTCGCGGCGGAAGAGGCTCATGCCACACCCCCCAGGCACTCGCGCATACGGGTCAGCCCGTCCCGCATCCGGGTCTTGACGGTGCCCAGCGGCAGGGAGAGCTGCTCGGCCACCTCACGGTACGTGTAGCCCTCGTAGTAGGCGAGGGTGACCGACTGGCGCTGAAGAACCGTCAGCCGGTCCAGGCAGCGGCGCACCCATTCGCGCTCCAGCCCTGCCTCGACCTCCTCGGTGACCTGGTCGAAGGCGGGCTGGTTCGCACGGAGCGCCTCGCGCTGCTCACGTTCACCGGCCGCCCGGGCGCTGCGGACCCGGTCGACGGCGCGGCGGTGGGCGAGGGTGAGGATCCACGACATCGCGCTACCCCGGCCGGGGTCGAACTTCGCCGCGGAACGCCACAGTTCGAGCAGCACCTCCTGAGCCACCTCCTCCGACTGGGCGGGGTCGCGCACCACACGCCGTACGAGACCGAACACCGGCCCGGACACCAGTCCGTACAGCTCCTCGAAGGCCTTCTGGTCCCCCCTTGCCACGAGCAGCAGCAGCTCGTCCGCCTCCACTCGGTCCCCCTCTCCGAGGCCACACCGGGCCTGTCCCCTCGCACGAGGCATTCGCAACGCACACACCTCCGGAGGGTGTTACGGATCAGCGCTTCGAAAACGCGGGTCCCCGACGGTGAAACAACTTTCCCGACTCCTCGTAAGAACGTTTGAGATTCGACCAATCCGCTTCGCCGACCGCTCCGAATGGCGTGTGTCAGGCAAGTTGGCACGGAGGACGGACGGCATGACACCTATCTCCAGGACCGGTGCGGGACGCGCGAGCATCGCGACCGTGATCTGTGGCGCGCTGGCCGCCGGCGGGCTCGCAGCCGCCGGTGTGACCGCGCTGGCACCCGAGGAGGCCTCCGCCTCCAGCCACCGCGAGGCCCCGCTCATCTCGGGGACCCCGCAGTACGACAACACCGACGTGTACGCGTTTGTCAGCCCGGACAAGCCGGACACGACGACCATCGTCGCGAACTGGATCCCCTTCGAGGAACCGGCCGGAGGGCCCAACTTCTTCACGTTCGCCGAGGACGCCCAGTACGACCTGCGCATCGACAGCAACGGCGACGCGAAGGAGGACCTGCTCTTCCGCTACACGTTCAAGACTCATACGAAGAACGACAAGACGTTCCTGTACAACACGGGCCCGGTCGAGAGCCTCGACGACCCCGACCTGAACATCACGCAGACGTACGACCTCGAACTGATCAAGCTGCGGAACCTGAAGGCCGTGTCGAAGACCAAGGTCGCCGACGACGTGCCGGTGGCGCCGTCGAACGTCGGCAAGGCGTCGATGCCGGACTACAGCGCCCTGCGCCAGCAGGCGGTGCACAAGCTCGCCGGGGGCGCCCAGACGTTCGCCGGGCAGGCCGACGACCCGTTCTTCCTCGATCTGCGCGTCTTCGACCTGCTGTACGGCGGGAACCTCTCCGAGGTCGGCAACGACACCCTCAAGGGCTACAACGTCAACTCGATCGCCCTGCAGGTCCCCAACAGCTTCATAGCCGAGTCGCACGAGCAGCCGGTCGTCGGCATCTGGTCGACGACACAGCGCAAGAACGCCAAGGGTTACTTCACGCAGGTCTCGCGCCTCGGCAACCCGCTGGTCAACGAGGTCGTCAACCCCATCAAGGACAAGGACACGTTCAACGCGTCCACGCCGCGGGACGACGCCCAGTTCCTGAAGAACGTCACCAACCCGGAGCTGCCGAAGCTCATCGAGGCGATCTACAAGATCCCGGCGCCGGACGAGCCGCGCAACGACCTGGTCGACGTCTTCCTCAAGGGCGTCAAGGACCTCAACCAGCCCCCGCACGTGACGCCTTCGGAGCAGCTGCGGCTCAACACCTCGATCAAGCCGGCCGCGAAGCCCAAGCGGCTGGGTGTGCTCGACGGTGACAACGCCGGCTTCCCCAACGGCCGTCGCCTCACCGACGACGTGATCGACGCCTCGCTCCAGGTCGTCGAGGGCGAGCTGCTGGGTGCGAAGAACGACCTCGGTGACGCGGTCGACGAGAACGACAAGAAGTTCGAGAAGTCCTTCCCGTACGTCGCCCTGCCGACGGAGGGCTCGCGCGGCCCGCTCGCCAAGGGCGTCGACGGCGGCAACGACGTGCGCAGCCAGCTGGGCGACGCGCTCCAGCCGGCCGGCGCGCAGGGTTCGGACGACATGGGCCTGATGGCCGCCTCCGCGGGCGCCGGAGCCGGCGGCATCGTCCTGATCGGCGCGGCCCTGATGTGGTGGCGCCGCATGCGGAACCGGGCTTACTGACCCGCTCCGCTCCCCCGACCGGCGCGGCCCGTTCCCCCGTCCCCCACGGCGCGGGCCGCGTCGCCGACCCCCGCACCAGCACATCCGACCGAGGAGAGGTCATGCCTCCGCGTACGACCGACAGCACACCGGAGAGGCGCGACGACGACCGAGCGCCGTCGGCGGAACCGGAGCCCGGGACCGCCGGGGAGCGGGAGGACGGCGGCGCCGGGAGCGAACCCGGCGTCGACCGGCGGGTCGCCGCGCTGCGGAGGGCCGCCGACGGGGGGCGGCGCTGGCGGTCCCTGCACCTGGCCGGGTGTGCCGTGCTGCTGGCGGTCGCGGTGACGGGTGGGGCCGTCGCGCTCGGCGGCGGGCAGGACGGCGGGACCGGGGTCGACGCCGTGTCGGCGGCCGGGGCGTTGTCGCCCGGCGATCTCGCCCGGGGCGACCTCGACGCGGGAATCGCGTCCCTTCAAAAGCACCTGCGCGCCCAGCCGAGGGACTTCGGCGGCTGGTCCACCCTCGGAGTGGCCTACGTCGAGCAGGCCCGCACGAAGGGCGACCCCTCCCGGTACCCGCAGGCCGAGCGCGCCCTGCGGCGGTCCCTCGACCTGGAACCCGGCAACGACCAGGCCCTGGCCGGGCAGGCCGCCCTCGCCGCGGCCCGGCACGACTTCCCCGGCGCCCTGAACCGCGCCGACCGGGCCCTGAAGCAGAACCCGTACAACGAACGCGCCCTGTGCACCCGTATCGACGCCCTCGTCGAACTCGGCCGGTACGACGACGCCGCGAAGGCCGCCGACACCGCCGACGACCGGCGCCCCGGTGTCCCCGTCTTCACGCGGTACGCGTACGTGCACGAACTGCGCGGCGACGTCCGCACGGCGCGGTCCGTGCTGGAGCACGCCCTGAGCTCCGCGAGCGCCCCCGCCGACGTCGCGTACGTCGCCACCGCGCTGGGGCAACTCGCCTGGAACCAGGGCGAGTACAAGACGGCCCTCGGTCACTACGCCCGGGCCCTCGCCGCCGACGACGGGTATCTGCCCGCCCTGGAGGGCCGCGCCCGCGCCCAGGCCGCGAGCGGTGACCGGGCCGCCGCGGTGACCGGTCTCGAGCAGGTCGTCGCCCGGTTCCCGCTGCCCGGCCCGCTCGTCGCCCTCGGCGAGCTGTACGAAGACCGCGGCGCCGAGGGCGACCGGGCCAAGGCCGGTGAGCAGTACGCCCTCGTCGACGCCTGGACGGCCCTGGCTCGCGCCGGCGGTGCCAACACCGACCTCGAAACGGCCCTGGCCGCCGCCGACCACGGCGACAAGAAGGAGGCCCTGCGCTCCGCCCGCGCGGAGTGGGACCGCCGCCGGAGCGTCCACACCGCCGATGCGCTCGCCTGGGCCCTGCACGTCAACGGCCGCGACGAGGAAGCCCTGCCGTACGCCCGCCGCGCGACGGCGACCGGCTACCGCAACGCCGTCTTCCTCTACCACCGCGGTGTCATCGAGCGCGCCACCGGCGACGTACGCGAGGCCCGTACGCACCTGAAGGCCGCGCTGGATCTGAACCCCGGCTTCTCGCCCCTCGGCGCGCGCGATGCCCGTACCGCACTCAAGGACCTGGAGGGGAACCGGTGACCCTGCGCCGGCTGTTCGCGTCCGGCGCCGCCGTCCTCACGGCCGCCTGCGCGCTCACCCTGCTGCCCGCCGCCGCGGCGAGCGCCCACCCGCTCGGCAACTTCACGGTCAACCGCTACGACGGTCTGGTCGCCGCCCCCGGCGAGCTGCGGGTCCACCATGTCGAGGACCTCGCCGAGATCCCGGCGACCCAGGCGGGGCCGGACATCGAGCGGCTGGGCATCGCCCTGTGGGCGCGCGAGCGGTGCGCCACGGCCGCCGAGGACAGCCGGGCGACCGTCGACGGACGCGAGGTCGCCCTCACCGCCGGGCGCAGCAGGGCTCGCGTGCGGCCCGGGCAGGCGGGGCTCGACACCCTGCGGGTGGAGTGCGAGCTGACCGCTGCTCTGCCGGCGGGCGAGAAGACCGTGTCCCTCGGCTTCCGCGGTGCGGGGGCCTCCGGCGGCCCGGGCTGGCGGGAGATCACGGCGCGGGGCGACCGTATGACGCTCGCCGCCTCGGACGTGCCGGAGAAGTCGATATCGGCCGAGCTGACCCGCTACCCGGAGGAGTTGCTGTCCTCTCCGGCCGACACCGCGTCGGCCGCCCTGCGGGTGCGGCCCGGCGGCCCGGCCCTGGCCGGGGAGGAGTCGGACGCCCCCGCGGCCTCGGTGCTCCCGCGCGGCGCGGACCGCTGGACACGTGCCCTGGACGACCTGGTGGCCCGGCAGGACCTGAGCGCCGGTTTCGCCGCGCTGGCCCTGCTCATCGCCGTCGTCCTGGGGGCGATGCACGCGCTCGCCCCGGGCCACGGGAAGACCATCATGGCCGCCACGGCGGCGGCCCGGGGCGGGCAGGCCCGGATGAAGGACGTCCTGCCCATGGCCGCGTCGGTGACCGTCACGCACACCCTGGGCGTGGTCGCCCTGGGTCTCCTGGTCACGGCCGGCTCGGCGGCGGCGCCGTCGGTGATCGCCTGGCTCGGTGTCGCCAGCGGCATCCTGGTGACCCTGGCGGGCGCGAGCCTGCTCCGCCGTGCCCTGCGCAACCGCGCACACAGCCACCACGCGCACAGCCACCACCCGCACGGCCACCATCACGGCCACGGAGACCACCCCCACGACCACGACCACCACGGCAAGCACGACCACGACCACGACCACGACCACCCGCACGATCACACCCACCCCCACGCCCACCCCCACACGATCGAGCACACCCACGGGGGTTTCACCCACAGCCACCCCGTCGCGCCCACCCTGCGCGGCACGATCCTCATGGGCTTCGCGGGCGGGCTCGTGCCCAGCCCGTCCGCCGTGGTGGTGCTGGTCGGTGCCGCGGCCCTCGGGCAGGCCTGGTTCGGGCTGCTGCTGGTCGTCGCCTATGGCGTCGGACTGGCGCTCACCCTCACGGCCGCCGGGTATGCCGTCGTGAAGGCGGGCAGCGGCATGACCAGGCTCCTGGACCGGCGCCCCCGCTGGACGGTGGGCCCGACGGCGGCCCTGGTGCGCCGGACCGCTCCGCTCGGGTCGGCCTTCGCCGTGGTGCTTCTCGGAGCCGGACTGGTGTTCAAGGGGGCGGCATCCGCACTCGGCTGAGTTACGTTCGTGAGGCGTCGGACGTCAGGAGAGAAGCGGACGTCGTGAGGAAATCCGACCTCGTGGGGAAGACACACCCCATGGAGATTTCGCCCGGCAGCGAATGGGGGCGCCGTGTTCGAAGAACCGGGCCATGAGCGTGTGATCGCGGGCCGCTACCGGCTGCTGGCACCGCTCGGCGAGGGCGGCATGGGAACGGTGTGGCGCGCCCGCGACGAGGTGCTGCACCGCGAGGTGGCCGTCAAGGAGGTACGCGCCCCGTCCGGCCTCGCGGGGGACGACGTGCAGCGGATGTACGCCCGGCTGGAGCGTGAGGCGTGGGCCGCGGCCCGGGTCGCGAACCACAACGTGGTGACCGTGTACGACGTGGCGACGGACGACGACCGGCCGTGGATCGTCATGGAACTGGTCCGCGGACTCTCCCTGGCGGAGGTCCTGGACGCCGAAGGCCCGATGGCCCCTCAGCGTGCGGCGCACATAGGCGCCGAGGTGCTGTCGGCGTTGCGGGCGGCGCACGAGGCCGGGGTGCTGCACCGGGACGTCAAGCCGGCCAACGTGCTGATCTCGAACGACGGCCGGATCGTGCTCACGGACTTCGGCATCGCCATGGTCGAGGGCAGCTCGGCGCTGACCATGACCGGGGAGGTCATCGGCTCTCCGGAGTTCCTCGCCCCGGAACGGGCGCTCGGCCGCACACCGGGCCCGGAGTCGGACCTGTGGTCGCTCGGGGTGCTGCTGTACGCGGCGGTCGAGGGTCACTCCCCCTTCCGTCACGACACCCCGCTGAGCACTCTGCGGGCGATCGTCGACGAGGAGTTGCCGCCGCCGTACCGGGCGGGCCCGCTCGCCCCGGTGATCGAGGGGCTGCTGCGCAAGGACCCCGAGCAGCGGCTGCCGCCCGAGCGGGCCGAGCAGGATCTGCGGGCCGTGGCGGCGGGCGGCTCGCCGGGCCCCGGCCCGACACGGGCGGTGGCGTTCCCGCCGACCGTCGCCGGCCATCCCGCGCCCGCTCCCACACCCCCGCTGCCGTTCCCCGGCCCGTCGGCGGCCTCCGGGTCGACCACCACCACGGCGGGCACCGGCCCGGACCGCGACCGCAGGGCCGGGCGGGTGCTGGTCGCCGGTGTGATCGCGCTGGCGCTCGCGGTCGGCGGTCTGACGTACGCGCTGCTCGACAACGGGGACGGTTCCGACGGCAACGACCAGGGGGCCGGGGACGCCACGCCCACGGCGACCAAGAGTCCGCCGGAGGACACCGCGACCGAGAAGTCCAGCCCGTCGCCGACCCCGAGCGAGAGCAAGGAGAGCAGTCCGCCGCCGCAGTCGGTGCGGGTCGCCCTGGAGGGCCGGCGCACGGACTACGCGGGCTCCTGTCCGCCGCCGAACGCCCAGGCGCCGGAGTTCACGGCGACGCTGACGGTGGGGCGGCTGCCGGCCGAGGTGAGCTACCGCTGGGTGACGCGGGACGGCCAGGTGCTGGACGGGGGCTGGAAGACGCTGTCGTTCGCGGAGGGCGGTGGCCGCTCGAAGCGGGACACGGTGCGGGTGACGACCCAGGCGGAGACCGGGACGTTCGAGAACGAGATCAGCGTCGAGGTGCGGGAGCCGGTGCGGACGACGTCCGACTCGGTGCCGTTCTCGGTGACGTGCGAGACGGAGACCCCGACGGGCGGGGCCTCCCCTTCTCCTTCCGGCACGGACCCGGGCACGGACCCGGAATCGGACCCGGAATCGAATGCGGACTCCGGCTGAGCGGTCAGTCGTTGCTGTTGAGCACGGGGAGATAGCCGCCCGACTGGCCGGGTGCCTTCGGGTGGTACGACTCGCCGATGTTGAGCCAGTTGACGCTGTGCAGCCAGGAGTCGCCGGAGCAGATCTCGTGGCCGGTGAACGTGGGGCGGACGTCGCCGAAGACGAAGCCGTGGTCCGCCGTGCGCTTGGCGATGGCGGTGTTGAGGTGGTCGGAGGCGTCGTTGATGGCCTTGCGCTTGGTCTCGGACAGACCGAGGCAGGTGGCGCCGAGCTTGTAGAAGCGGGGGTAGCCGAGGACCACGACCCGGGCGGCGGGGGCCTTGGAGCGGATGGCCGAATACACGCCGTCGAGCTTGCCGGGGAGCGTGGAGTCGACGTACGCCCGGGCGGTGTTGATGCGGGAGACGCAGGCGCTGTCGGACTGGGTGACACAGGTCGTCATGACGTCGGCGAATCCGGCGTCGTTGCCGCCGACGCTGATCGAGACGAGGGCGGTGGAGGCGCTGAGCGGAGTGAGCTGATTCGCGAGAACATCACCCGTTCGGGCGCCCGAACAGGCGGTGAAGGCGAAGGTCGAGGGTGAGTTGGCGGCGGCCCAGAGGTAGGGATAGGCCTTCGTGCTGCGCTTGCAGTCGCCGCTGGAACTGATGTAGCTGCCGGCTCCGACTCCCGAGGAATAGGAGTCACCGAGCGCCACGTAGCCGCCAGTTGCGGCGAGTGAGGACGCCTGCGCCGTCGCCGCCCCGGTGAGGGCGGTGCCGACGGCGAGGAGGAGCGAGCTCACGAGGACGACAAGTCGGGAACGTCTCATGGAACCTCCCTTTAGCAGGATCTCTGCCATAACCGTGGTAGCAGCTACGCGTGTTGACAGGAAGTGTCCATGCCAAGTCTTTTCGGTTCATCCGCGGATACTCGGCACGTTCCCCACGCCTTGTGTTACGCGCCGGGCCTCTCTTGTTACGTGCCCATGACAGGTTTGTTGACGGATGCTCAACTCTCTTGTTCTACGCCGGTAGTTGGTCGACGCTTTACTCCGGCCGGGAGCGGAACGCGACGCTCCCCGGTCCGTGTGCGCGAGCTCGCGCACACCCCCCACAGGACGCGCGCCCCACCCAGGCGCGTGCCGCCTAGAGGAGGACTCCCTCGTAATGGCACAACTGCGTAGCAAGAGACTCGGGTTCGCCGCACTCACCTCGCTGGCGACCGCCGCCCTCGTGGGCGGGCTCACCGCCCTCCCCGCCCAGGCCGCACCCGCCGAGGGCCGGGTGCTCGCCGCGGACTCACCGACCGCGATCAAGGACAGCTATCTGGTCACGCTCAAGAAGAGCGCCGGCCTGAAGGCCGCCTCGGCCGCGGGCAAGGGGCTGGTGAAGGAGTACGGCGGCTCGGTCGACAAGACGTTCGGCAAGGCGCTGAACGGCTACTCCGCCACCCTCTCCGCCACCGAGGCACGGCGGCTCGCCGCCGACCCGGCGGTGGCCTCCGTCGAGCAGAACCAGCGCGTCGGCCTCGCCGCCACCCAGACCAACGCCCCCTGGGGCCTGGACCGCATCGACCAGGCGTCGCTGCCGCTGTCCGGCACCTACACCTACCCGGACAGCGCGGGCAGCGGCGTGACGGTCTACGTCATCGACACCGGCGTGCGCATCACCCACCAGCAGATCAGCGGCCGTGCCTCGCACGGCTACGACGCGGTCGACGGTGACACCGACGCCTCCGACGGCAACGGCCACGGCACCCATGTGGCCACCACCATCGCGGGCTCGACGTACGGCGTCGCCAAGAAGGCGAAGATCGTGGGCGTGCGGGTGCTGAACAACAGCGGCTCGGGCACCACGGCCGGGGTGATCGCCGGCATCGACTGGGTGACGAAGAACCACTCCGGCCCCTCGGTGGCCAACATGTCGCTCGGCGGCGGCGCCTCCGCCACCCTGGACACGGCCGTGCGCAACTCCATAGCCGCCGGCGTCACGTACGCCGTCGCCGCGGGCAACAGCAGCACCACCGCCTCCTCGTCCTCCCCGGCCCGGGTCGCCGAGGCGATCACGGTCGGCGCCACCACCAGCACGGACGCCAAGGCGAGCTACTCCAACTACGGCTCTGTGCTGGACATCTTCGCGCCCGGCTCCTCCATCACGGCCGGCTGGCACACCGGCGACACCGCGACCAACACCATCTCCGGCACCTCGATGGCGACCCCGCACGTGGCGGGGGCGGCGGCGGTCTACCTGGCGGGCCACACCTCGTCCACCCCGGCCCAGGTCGCCACGGCCCTGGTGAACGGCGCCGTCACCGGCAAGGTCACCAGCGCGGGTTCCGGCTCGCCGAACCGGCTGCTGCAACTCGTGCAGTGATCGCGGACCGCGGCGGCACCTGAACATGCGTTCCCCGGAGGCCCTGATCGCCTCCGGGGAACGCATGTTTATGCGAAGGGAACGTGCAACTTGCGTCGCACAAGGCGCCTGCCGCAACGACCAAACCAACAAAAACGTGAGGGGCCGTTCCAGGTCTTGCCATACGGGTTCAATCGTCAATACCGTCATACATCTCACCCGCACCGGTCCGTCAGTACGCGGCTCTAGGGGAGGGCTCAAGGACCGCGACGAACCGGCGCGGGGCGCGGTAGGGGGGTGCCGTGCTCGGTGATCTCACTGTCTCCGGGCCGTGCCGCGCGGTCGGCTGCCGTTTTTCGCCGCCGGCCAGCTTTGCCAGCTCACCCGGCGTGCCGGAGCTTCATCCCGGCAGGCCTCGCCATCTCGGCGTGCCTCGGGTGAGAACCCCCCTTTCGAACCGGACTGGATCCGGACTGCCCTGGGGGGGCGGTCCACCGGACGAGAGGGACCAGACTCATGAGCTCAGTTCTGCAGCCGGCCGCGACGGACCCGCATCCGCCGACCGCCGGGAAGTACCGGCCCGTCTCCTCGCACCTGGCCATAGCCCCGCCGGTGAGCGTGGTCATCCCCGCGATGAACGAGGCGGAGAACCTTCCGTACGTCTTCAAGACCCTGCCCGACTGGATCCACGAAGTGGTTCTGGTCGACGGCAACTCCACCGACAACACCGTCGAGGTGGCCCGTGAGCTGTGGCCCGAGGTGAAGGTCGTCGAACAGCGCGGCAAGGGCAAGGGCGACGCCCTGATCACCGGGTTCCAGGCCTGCACCGGCGACATCATCGTGATGGTCGACGCGGACGGCTCGGCCGACGGGGGCGAGATCCTCAGCTACGTCTCCGCCCTGGTCTCCGGAGCGGACTTCGCCAAGGGCTCCCGCTTCGCCAACGGCGGCGGCACCGACGACATGACCTTCATCCGCAAGCTGGGCAACTGGGCGCTCTGCACGGTCGTCAACCGCAAGTTCGGCGCCCGCTACACCGACCTGTGCTACGGCTACAACGCGTTCTGGCGGCACTGCCTCGACAAGATCGACCTGGACTGCACCGGCTTCGAGGTCGAGACCCTGATGAACATCCGGGTCGTCAAGGCCGGGCTCAAGGTGCAGGAGATCCCGAGCCACGAGTACCTGCGCATCCACGGCGTCAGCAATCTGCGAGCCGTGCGGGACGGGCTGCGCGTGCTCCGGGTGATCCTTCAGGAGCGCTCCAACCGCCGCGTCCTGCGCCGCCGTTCGCCCCGGTCGTCGATGCCGGCCGCGATGCGGGGAGAGGTGTCTTGAGCGGTCCCGGCATCTCCGTCGTGATCTGCGCGTACACCGAGGACCGCTGGGAGGACATCCTCGCGGCGGTCTCCTCGGTCCGCGCGCAGTCGCGGCCGGCCCTGGAGACGCTGCTGGTCGTCGATCACAACGAGACGCTCCGGGAGCGGCTCGCCAAGGAGTACAAGGAGTCCTCCGAGGGGTCCGAGGTACGGGTGCTCGCCAACGCGGGCCCCCGTGGCCTGTCGGCCGGGCGCAACACCGGCATCGCCGCGGCCCGCGGTGAGGTCGTGGCCTTCCTCGACGACGACGCCGTGGCCGAGCGCGACTGGCTGCGGCATTTCGCCGAGGCCTACACCGACGACCGGGTGATGGCGGTCGGCGGACGCACGGTCCCGGTCTGGGCGTCGGGGCGGCGCCCGCACTGGTTCCCGGAGGAGTTCGACTGGGTGGTGGGCTGCACGTACCGGGGCCTGCCGCGCGGCCGGGTCCGGGTGCGCAACGTGCTCGGCGGCAACGCCTCGTTCCGCCGCAGCGCCTTCGACGCGGCGGGCGGTTTCGCCACCGGCATCGGCCGGGACGGCGACAAACGCCCGCTGGGCTGCGAGGAGACGGAACTGTGCATCCGCCTCAGCCGCGCCCGGCCCGACGCGGTCCTGCTGATCGACGACCGGGCGGTGATCCACCACCGGGTGCCCGAGGTCCGCGAACACTTCCGCTACTTCCGCACCCGCACCTACGCCGAGGGCCTCTCCAAGGCGCTGGTGGCGCGGAGCGTCGGCGCCGGGAAGGGACTGGAGTCGGAGCGCCGGTACGCCACGCGCGTGCTGCCGGCCGGGGTGGCGCGGGGAGTGCGGGACGCCCTGCTGGCCCGGCCGGGCGGGGCGGCGCGGGCCGGCGCGATCATGGCCGGGGTGCTGACGGCGGCCGGCGGTTACGTCGTCGGCAGCGTCCGGGCGCGCCGGGGCGGGACCACGTTCCGGGTGCCCCGGATGGAGGTGGCGGCCCGTGAGTGACGTCCGCGTCCCGATCCTCATGTACCACGCGGTGGCGACCGACCCGAACGAGGCGACCCGCGCCCTGTCGGTGACCCCGGAGGCGTTCGCCGAGCAGATGGCGGTGCTCGCCGACCGGGGGTTCACCCCGGTCACCACGGCCGCCCTGGCGGCGTGCTGGCGGTCCGGCCGGCCGCTGCCCGGCCGGCCGGTCCTCATCACCTTCGACGACGGCTACGAGGGTGTGCACCGGCACGCCCTGCCCGCGCTCGCCAAGCACGGTTTCCCCGCCACCCTGTTCGTCTCGACGGGGTGGCTCAGGGGGCCGTACGACACCGGGGGCGGCCTGGACACCATGCTGGACTGGGACCAGGTCCGCGAACTCGCGGCGCAGGGTGTGGAGATCGGCGGGCACAGCCACAGCCACCCGCAGCTCGACCAGGTCTCCGACGCCACGCTGCGGTTCGAGCTGATCCACTGCAAGGAGATCGTCTCGGACCAGCTGGGCACCGTACCGGCCTCGTTCGCCTACCCCTACGGCTACTCCAGCCGCCGGGTCCGGCAGGCGGTGCGCGAGACGGGCTACGCCCAGGCCCTCGCCGTCGGCAACGGCCTCGCGCGGCGCGCGCAGGGGCCGTACGCGCTGCGGCGGGTGACGGTGCGCCGCAGCACGGGCATCGAGGAGTTCGAGCGGGTCGTCGAGGGCCGCGCGGTCGCCCGTACGTTCGCCGGGGACCGCGCCCTGACCAAGGGGTACGCCGTCGTACGCAGGGTTCGGCGGACTCGTCGGCTGGTCGCCCGCTCCGGGGGCTGACCTGCGCGGGGGCGACATGCCGCGTGCACCGGGAAACCGGGTGCACGCGGCCTCCCCGTGCCGGATCATGGCGGCATGTCTGGAAACCCGCACGAGGCGCTGCCGATCCGGCTCAACGTCGACGACTCCGACTCCCCGTCCGACGTCGTCGACGCGCTGTTCCTCGGCCGCTTCGCGACGGGCGAGCAGCCGTACTCCCACGCGGTGAACATCGACCGCGTGCGGTCCGGGGCGACGCTGATGCCGTCCGGCGCCCGGGTGCTGCGCGTCGCCCGGGACGACGACCGCAGCGCGACCCTCGCCGAGGGTGACGGCTGGACGCTGCTGGTCTCCCGCTGGAACCGCGGCGCCGACGTCACGGTGACCGCGACGAGCGAGGAGCTCGCGAAGAAGATCCTCGACCAGGCCACGGACGGCGCGGCGGACGAGCCCGAACCGCAGCCGGAGAACGTCACGATGGGCTTCTGGTACGTCTCCCCGCGCCGCGGCCCGCACCGCACCACCCGGCAGATCGCGGCGGGCACCTGGGAGGAGGTCCGGCCCAACTACACCGCGCCGGTGGCGGACGCGATGGACCGCCTGATGAAGACGACCCCCGAGGACATCGCGGGCCGGCTCCTGCTGCTGCACGGCCCGCCGGGCACCGGCAAGACGTCGGCACTGCGGACCCTGGCCCGCTCCTGGCGCGACTGGTGCCAGGTGGACTGCGTCCTGGACCCCGAGCGGCTCTTCTCCGACGTCGGCTACCTCATGGACATCGCCATCGGCGAAGAGGACGCGACGGGCAAAGGCCGCTGGCGGCTGCTGCTCCTGGAGGACTGCGACGAGCTGATCCGCGGCGAGGCCAAGCACACGGCGGGCCAGGCGCTTTCGAGGCTGCTGAACCTGACGGACGGACTGCTCGGCCAGGGCCGCAACGTCCTGGTCGGCGTGACGACCAACGAGGATCTGGAGCGCCTGCATCCCGCCGTGGTCCGGCCCGGCCGCTGCCTCGCCCGGATCGAGGTCGGTCCGCTGACCCGGCGCGAGGCGGTGAACTGGCTGGGCCAGGAGGACGGCGTCGGCCGCGAGGGCGCGACGCTGGCGGAGCTGTACGCGCTGCGCCGGGGCACGTCCCCGACGTCTCTGCCGGAGCCGCGCGGGGGCGTCGACGCGGGGCTGTATCTGTAGCGGGACCACCACCCGTCGGGGTCCCTCACAACCGCTTCTCACCTCCCTGTTACCCGGGCGTGCCAAGGTGTGCCGCGGAGCGACGCCGCGCTCCGCACGGACCAGGGAGGCCTCCGATGGCGCACACGGCGCGCACCGTGTTCAGCGAACCCGCCCACCGCGTCGCGCGCTGGGTCCTGCCCGTCGTGCTCGGTGGCCTCTACGGCAACTGGGTCGCGGTGAACCGGCGGCACGGCGGCCCGATCACCGGGGCGGACGTGGCGGCGGGGGTGTGGAGCGCGGTCGCCTTCACGGCGCTCTGCATCGCCGTGCTCCAGGTCGTCCGGCGTCTCAGGCGTGATCTGCACGCCCTGCACGCCCTGCTGCGGGCCGCCTTCGCCGGTGTCGCACTGGGCTTCCTCCACAGCCAGACCGGGGACGACATCCGGCCCGTGGTCATCACGGCGCTGCTGGTCACGGCGGCCCTCTTTCTGCTGCTGTTCTACCGCTTCCACACGCGCGCCGACGCGTAGCCGCCGGCCGCCCCGGCCGCCCTCCGGAGTCTGCGGTGCTTTGATAGGGATATGACCCTGTTCGTCGGCACGTCCGGGTGGCAGTACAAGGACTGGCGGGACGTCCTGTACCCGTCCGGGCTGCCGATGCGGCTCTGGCTGGAGGAGTATGCCGGGCAGTTCGCCACCGTCGAGATCAACAACGCCTTCTACCGGTTGCCGGCCCGGGAGACCTTCGAGGACTGGCGGGGGCGTGTGCCGGGGGACTTCGTCGTCGCGGTCAAGGCGAGCCGCTACCTGACCCACATCAAGCGGCTCAAGGAGCCCGAGGAGCCGGTGCACCGCCTGATGAGCCACGCGGCCGGCCTCGGTGACCGTCTCGGCCCGGTCCTGCTCCAGCTCCCGCCCACCCTGCGCGCCGACCCGGGCCTGCTGGACGCGTGCCTGGCCTGCTTCCCGGCCCCGACCCGGGTGGCGGTCGAGCCGCGCCACGACTCCTGGTGGACACCGGAGGTCCGCCGCGTCCTGGAGTCCCGGCGCGCCGCCCTGTGCTGGGCCGACGTCCTGGCCCGCCCGGCCACGCCGCTGTGGCGCACCACCGACTGGGGCTACGTCCGCTTCCACCAGGGCCGCGCCCGGCCCTGGCCCCGCTACGGCCGCCGTTCGCTGGCCACCTGGCTCGACCGCATCGCCACGACCTGGCCCGACGGCGAGGACGTCTACGCGTACTTCAACAACGACCCGGGCGGCGCGGCGGTGGAGGACGCGATGGCGTTCGCACGGACGGGCAGGTCGGCGGGGCTGGACGTCACGCGGACTCCGGAACGCCTGGCGCAACCCTCCGGTTAGAGCCGGCCTACTCCCCGTACGCCGCCCGCAGGGCGTCCCGTACCGCGGCGAGCGCGACGTCCTCGCCCAGCCCGAGCCTCCTGGCCCGCTCCACATAGGCCTGCGCGGCCGATGCCAGTTCGCGGTCCGCAGCCGAGCCGGCGGCGGCCACGAACGTGCCGTTGCGGCCCCGCGTCTCGATCACGCCGTCCGCCTCCAGCGCCCGGTACGCCTTGGCGACCGTGTTCGCGGCGAGCCCCAGCGACTCGGCCAGTCCCCGCACGGTCGGCAGCCGGTAGCCCACCGGCAGCGCACCCGACCGGGCCTGCTCGGAGATCCGCGCCCGCACCTGCTCGTACGGCGGGGCGCTGTCATCGATGTCGATCTTCAAGGTCACAGCCCGATTGTCGCGCACCCGACGGAAAATGAGAGGCAGCCCTGACGGGTCCACGCGTAGCGTGCGTCCCCATGACCGTGATCGTGCGCGACCTGCGCCCCGATGTCCGAGCCGACGCCCAGGGGTTCTCCGACACCCGTCGCCTCGCCCTTCCGTACATGCTCTCCACCCCGGAATCCGTGGTGCACACCCTGACGCACGCGCACCCGGACGCCCACTTCGGGCAGCTCGTCGCCGAGGAGGACGGCGAGATCATCGGCACGGCCCAGATCAGCGTCGCGCACGAAAGCCCGGAGCCCGGCCAGGGGTCCGCCAACATCTATGTGCGCCCCGGCCACACGGGCCGCGGCGCCGGCTCGCTCCTGCTGCGCACCGCGGAGGAGCGCCTGGGGCGGCTGGGCGTCACCAAGCTGTTCACCTGGGTGCTGGACGAGCCGGACAACCACGCCTTCGCCGAGCGGCACGGCTTCCGGGCCAGCCGTTCCGCCTGGTTCCTGCGCCTGGCTCTGGCGGACGGCAGCCTGCCGCCCCGCCAGGACCTGCCGGCGGGCGTCGAGCTGCGCACGGCCGCCGACTTCGCGGACGACCCGCGTCCCGTGTTCGAGCTGGACGCGGAAGCCTCGTCGGACGAACCGAGCGACGTCGAGGTGGAGCTGACGGACTACGAGGCCTGGATCGAGGAGACCTGGAAGCAGCCGCTCCTGGACCACGAGCTGACCACGATCGCGGTCGTGGACGGACGCCTCGCCGCCTTCACCGCGGCCTACACCGACGGCGGCTCCCGTTACGCCACCGCCATGACGGGCACCGCCCGCGCGTTCCGGGGCCGGGGCCTGGCCAAGCTCGCCAAGAACGACTCCCTGCACCGCGCCCGCGCCGCGGGGTACACGGAGGCGTTCACCGGAAACGACACCGGAAACGAGCCGATGATCGCCATCAACAAGTGGTTCGGCTACGAGATCTGCGCGAAGGAAGTGCGCTATGTCCGAGAACTCGCCTGACCGGCCCCCGCAGCTGGAGGTCGTGCTCGTCAAGGCGGGCCGTACGAAGATCCGTTACACCGGCGAGCTGCTGTCGGACGACGGCACCCGGGTCGCGGTCCGCGCCCCGTGGGCGGGCTCCGGCGTCCGCGACTTCGGCTTCGTCCGCTTCGAGTCCGGGGACGTCTTCACGGAGTACTACTGGCGCGACCGCTGGTACGCGGTCAAGGAGGTCCGCTCCGCCACGGGCGCGCTGAAGGGCTGGTACTGCGACATCACCCGCCCCGCCGTGCGCTCCGGGCCGGAACTGGTCGTGGAGGATCTGGACCTGGACCTGTGGCGCTCGGCGGACGGCTCGGACGTACGCCGTCTGGACGAGGACGAGTTCGCCGAGAGCGGCCTGACCGAGACGGACCCGGAGGCGGCACGGGCCGCCCTGGCCGCGCTCGACGAGCTGGAGTCACTCGCCGGCGGCGGGGACTTCGCCGCGCTCCTGTCCTGACGTCCTGACCTGGGCGATCACCGCGTACCGCTCGTCCGTCACCTCCTTGCCCCACAGCGACGGATCGCCCGACAGCCGCTCCAGGCGCGTCTGCCCGGCGATCGGAGCGAGGAGGCCGGTGAGCCGCTCCGCCGGTATGCCGACGGGGACGGTGCTTCCCCACACACCCTCGACCAGCACCAGCCGCCCGCCCGGCCGCAACAGCCCGCCCCAGTACCTCAGGGCGCGGCCGGGGTCGGGCAGGGCCCACAGGACGTGCCGGACGAGCACGGCGTCGAAGCGCTGCTCCCCGACCGGCGGTGCCGCGGCGTCACCGACGAGGAACACCGCGTCACGCCCGGCGAGTTTCTCCCTGGCCAGCGTGACCATCGCCGCCGAGAGGTCCACGCCCGTCACCCGGTGTCCCTGCTCGGAGGCGAGGAGCGACAGGCTGCCGGTACCGCACCCGAGGTCGAGGACGTCCCCCGCCCGGGCGGGCAGCCAGTCGCGCAGTCGCCCGGCCCAGGCCCGGCGCACCTCGGGATCACGCAGGCCGTGGTCCGGCTCCTCGTCGAAGGAGGCTGCCGCGGCGTCCCAGTCCACGTTCGTCATGGCCCCAGAGTGACACCCGCCACTGACACCCGAATCGTGACTGCCGCCACTGACAGACCAGGAGCGATGAGGAACTCTCCCCCGAAAGGTCTACCTCCGTGAGAACGCGGAACCCGGTAGACCCTTAAGGAGGCAGCCATGCGCCGTGTGACCGTGCAGAAGCCCCTGAAGAAGACGGATGT
Organism: Streptomyces sp. SID5643; assembly: GCF_009872555.1. Lineage (NCBI taxonomy): Bacteria > Bacillati > Actinomycetota > Actinomycetes > Kitasatosporales > Streptomycetaceae > Streptomyces > Streptomyces sp. SID5643. Next base: position 42,093 of record NZ_WWIC01000228.1, on the reverse strand, counting down.
CCGCCGGGTCCGCGACGAGGCCGACGAGCGCCCCGCCGGGCGCCCCGAAGTCCGCAAGGACATCGCCCGCACCTGGTGGCCGGACGCCTGAGCGGCCGGTGCCGGTCATGAGACGCACGCCTCAGCGCAGCCGCTTGCGGTGGTGGACGCGGTCGTAGGGCCCGTCCACACGCCGTTCCACGAGTTCGTAGCCGTATCTCGGACAGATCTTCTGGTTCTCCCACATCAGCGCGTTCGTGTAGAGCCGGACCTCGGGCAGGCCCAGCGCCCGCGCGTGTGCGTCCACGAACCGGAGCAGCCGCCGCCCCACTCCCCCGCCGTGCGCGGTGGGGTGGACGGCGATGGTGTCGAGGAAGAGGTGGTCCGCGAACGCCTCGACCACGACGAGTCCGGTCACGGGATCGCCCGTCACGAACACCTTGCCCGCGGCCACGTTCGCCGCGTGGTCCTCCTCCATGGGCTGCGGCACCTGCCCGATGCGCTCGACGTAGGGGCGGAAGGCCGCGTCGACGACGTCCGCGACGACCGGTACGTCGGCGGCCCCGGCCGGCCGGATCTCCTCGTCTGCCATGCCGCGACGGTACCTACCTGATGCCAGTCCGAACACTCCCTTAAGCGGGCCATAAGGATCTCCTCCACCCGCCCTCAGCAGGCGATTTCACGGTTTCCAGGGGCTAGCTTCGGAGCACCCCACGGGATCCGGCCCACCCGGGCCCGGACCTGTCCCACGCACCGCTTCGAGGAGTTCCCGCATGCCCGCACGCCGCACAGCAGCCACCGTCGCCGCTCTCGGCAGCCTCCCGCTCGCCGTGACGGCGCTGACCGCCGCCCCGGCCGCCGCGCACGGCTCGATGGGCGACCCGGTCAGCCGCGTCTCGCAGTGCTACGCGGAGGGTCCCGAGAGCCCGAAGTCGGCCGCGTGCAAGGCGGCGGTGACGGCGGGCGGCACCCAGGCCCTCTACGACTGGAACGGCATCCGCATCGGCGACGCGGGCGGCCGGCACCAGCAGCTCATCCCGGACGGCAAGCTGTGCAGCGCGAACAACGAGCAGTTCAAGGGCCTCGACCTGGCCCGGGCCGACTGGCCCGCGACCAGCGTGAGCAGCGGCTCGCACACCTTCAAGTACCGTGTGACGGCCCCTCACAAGGGCACGTTCAAGGTCTACATCACCAAGCCCGGCTACGACCCGGCCAAGCCGCTCGCCTGGAAGGACCTCGACCTGGCGAAGCCGGTCGCGACGTCCACCGACCCGGCCGCAGCCGGTGGCTTCTACACCTTCTCCGGCACCCTGCCCCAGCGCTCCGGCAAGCACCTGCTGTACGCGGTCTGGCAGCGGTCGGACAGCCCGGAGGCGTTCTACTCCTGCTCGGACGTCAGCTTCGGCGGCGGTGGCGGCGCGGCGGGAGGTGCGGCCCCGGCCCCGGCCCCGACCGCCTCCGCCCCGACCAAGGAGCAGATCGAGCAGGGCAACGACAAGTCCACGATCGAGCACCACGGGCACGGCGACGACGACCCCAGCACCTCGGCGGAGCCGGCCGCGGCCCCGCGCAAGAGCACGGCGGACCGGCCGAAGGCCGCCGCGGCCGCGCCCAACCGGCCGAAGGCGGCCGGTGCCACCGGGAACCTCGCCGAGACCGGCGGCGACAGCAGCACCACGTACCTCGCGATCGGCGGCGCGGCCACGCTGGCGCTCGGCTCGGCGGCCCTGTTCCTGTCGGCCCGGCGCCGGACGGTGAGTGGCGGGCGGCACGGCGGCTGATCCCTGCCGCCCCATGATCCGGGGCCTGTCCGGCGGCTCAGGCCGGACAGGCCCCGAAACGTTTCCGTGACTCGTGTCAGCGGATGACAAGCACCCATGAGCGACACGTGTCAAAAGGTGACACGTGTCATTCGAAAGCCGAAGCGCAGGTCGTCGCTTTGGCCCGCGCCGGGTCCAGGGCGTTGGCCACCTCATGGAAGGCGACCCGGTCGAGCAGCCCGACGGCCACGTGCTCGGACAGGTCGACGGGGCACAGGTCCTGGAGCAGGACGTTGCGCACGCCGGGCCCGGTCAGGTACTGGCTGCGCCACGGCGTGACGACCTCGTCGTACCGCGTGGCGATGACGGTGTAGCGCACGCCGGGCACGGTGTCGCCGCCCGCGTTGAGCTTGGCGAGGAAGGCGGAGCCGGTCACCTGGTCGGCGAGGGCGGGGGTGTTCTTCGACAGCAGGTCCGCGGCGCCCGGGAAGTACGGCAGCAGGTGGGTGAAGCCGTTCAGGTCGGTGCCGTGGTTGCTGGGCGCGATGCCGACCAGGGCGTTCACCTTGGCGGCTCCGCCGAGGAACTTCAGGTAGTAGCGGGGCATCATGCCGCCCTGCGAGTGCCCGACGACGTCGGTCTCGGCGGCACCGGTGGCCGCGAGCACCTTGTCGACGAAGCCCTTCAGCTGACCGGCGGACTTCTCGACGGGTCCGAGGCCGTGGAAGAAGGGGACCCCTTCGAGCTGCCCGTAGTCGAGGGAGAAGACGCAGTAGCCGCGGACCTTCAGGTAGGGGGCGAGGCCCAGCCAGTTGTCGACGGAGTTCCCGAGGGTGCCGTGGACCAGGACGACGGGGCGGGGGTGGGCGGCGGACGGCTTGCAGGAGTAGTCGTTCCAGCCGGAACTCGGGGCGCCGGCGGCCTGAGCGGTGGTGGCGGGGACGGTGACGGCCGCGGCGGTCAGCAGCAGGGCGGCCAGGGGTCTGAGCACTCGTTTCCAGGGCAGCATCGGGTGATCTCCTTGCGACTCAAGGGGGATGCGACGGCACTGGGCCCTGTGATCCGGATCACGAGGATGCTGTTCACTCGTCAAGTTACGGGCGGGTAGTCAAACTGGGAAGTTACGCGTCAGTAAAAACTTGCAGCGGTAACCGGCGCCCCCGCCCCGGCTGAAACCCCCTCACCAGGCGGGCCGGATGGGCCCGTCCGGAGCGATCCGCAGCAACTGCCGTCCCAGCGAACGCACCTCACGCTCCCCCAGCAGGTCCCCCCACTCCCGGACGGCTTCCGCGGCCGCCTCCTCCGCGGCGCGCGTACACCCCCACCCCCGCTCGGTCAGCACGACCAGACGCGCCCGCGCGTCCTCGGGATGCGGCCGCCGCTCGGCATACCCCTTGCGCACCAGTTCGTCGACGAGCTGGCTCGCGGCCTGCTTGGTCACCCCGAGATGGACGGCGAGGTCGGTGACCGTCGCGCCGTCCGGGGCGAGCCGGGCGAAGGCGAAGCCGTGCGCGGGCCGCACCCCTTCGAAGCCCCGGGCGAGGACGCCCTCGTTGATGCGTTGCGTGAGCCCACCCGCGACGGCGAGCAGGGCGGCGGACAGGGCCATGGCCTCGGAGTTCTGCACGCATGCATTGAAACACCCTTGACGCACTGGTCAAGCTGCTTGACCATATAGTCAAGCAGCTTGACCACTGGAGGCCTCATGCCCATCGTCCGATCATCCGAAGCCGTCACCCACGAGATCCACGGCGCCCGATTCGTCTCGTACGCCACCCCGAACAGCGGCAGCAAGGAGCTGTGCGCCTGGCGCGGCGAGATCCCGGCCGGCCTCAAGGCGCCCGCACACACGGTCAGCAGGGAGGAGATCTTCCATCTGGTCGACGGCGAACTGCTGATCACCCTCGACGGCCGCACCGAGCGGATCGCCGCGGGCGACACGGTGATCATCAACCCCGGTGCCACCCTGACCGTCGAGAACCCGACCGACCGGACCGCGTACTCCTGGGTCACCACCTCGATCGGCCTGGAGGCACGGCTGGCCGACGGCACCCGCATCGCGCCGCCGTGGGCCAACTGACGCGTCACGGGCGGGGATCTACGCCGCCCGCCCTCCTAGCCCCCCGGGCATCACCGCCCGCGGTCCGAACTTCGCCCGGGCCTGGTCCGCGATCTCCTCGATACGGCGGACCTTCTCGTCCACCGGGTCGAAGGTCAGCTGGTGGGAGGCCTGGTCGGCGGGGTCGAGCCCCTCGGCGCGCAGGGCGATCGCGCGGACCCGGGCGCGTTGCAGTCCGAGCGCCTCGTACAGGCCGTACGCGGTCCGGGTCAGCGCCGGAGAGTGTGCCGTCGGCTCGGTCAGGGTGCGACTGCGAGTGGTGGCGGACCGGTCGGCGTAGCGCACGGTCAGGGTGAGCGTGCGGCAGACCTTCTCCAGGGCCCGCAGCCGGGCGCCGAGCTCCTCGGCGGCCGACAGCAGCGCCCGGCGGTGCCGGTCCGGGTCCAGCTCGTCGCGCCCGAAGGGGCGTTCCGCCGCGAGGGACCGGGAGACGGCGTTCGGCACGACCCGGCCCCGGTCGACGCCGTTCGCCTTCTCGCGCAGCTCGCGGCCGGCCTTGGCGCCGATCAGCCGTTGCAGGGTGGACAGCGGTGCGGTGGCGACCCGGCCGAGGGTGTCGAGGCCGTAGTCGCCCAGCGTGCGGGCGGTCGCGGTACCCACACCGGGCAGCGCGGCGACGGGTTTGTCCGCGAGGAACTCCGCGATGGCGCCCTGCTCCTCGGGCACCGTACGCGTCGCCCCGGGCGCGGCGCCGTCCAGCGCCATCCGGGCCAGCATCGGACCGGGGCCGGCCCCGATGACACAGTCGACGCCGTGGAGCGCGAGCGAGCGCACCCGGATCACCGAGGCCAGTTCGACGGCGTCCCGCCCGAAGTACCGCTCGGCGCCGCGCAGGTCGGCCAGCGCCCCGTCCGGCGGCAGGGCCTGGACGACAGGGGTGAACTCCTCCAGCATCCCGAGCAGGTGGGGCAGCTCCGCCCCGCCCGTCGGAGGCAGCTGGAAACGTACGCAGAGGATGGTCATCCCGCACTCCCCGGACTCTGGTGCCACAACTTTCTTCCGACCGCCGCGGGCCCTTCCCCCGCGGGACGCAGATCGGCCCAGGGGTGCATCTCGTACCCCGTGGCCATGCGGATCTTCCGCTGCTCCATCGGGTCCTGGGCCGCGGAACCCGTCGGCGCGGGCACCCCTTCCGAGCCGGCGAGCCGCCGGCGCGCCGCCCCGTCACCGTCGTCGCCGGACCCACCGGGATCACCGCCGCCGGCCAGCCGGGCCGCGACCCCCTCCAGCCCTTCCTCCCGGCGTACGTCCAGCAGGTCCGCGAGGTTCCAGGCGGCGGCGCCCACCACGCTGAGGCTGCGCGGACCACGGCGCTGCACCACCCCGCGCACCAGCAGCAGCCAGGAGTGGAAGACGGTGTGGGCACAGGCGTCGTGGGAGTCGTCGAAGAAGGCGAGGTCCACCAGGCCCGTGCCGTCGTCCAGGGTGGAGAAGATGACGCGCTTGCCGGACCGGATCGGCGGTGTCTGGGTGGCCGCCTTGGCGCCCGCGACCAGCACCGTCTCCCCGTGCCGGGCCTCGCGCAGCCGCCGCGCCGACACCACGCCGAGCTCGTCGAGGAACGTCCGGTGATCGTCCATCAGGTTCCGCGAGGCGTCCATGGACAGCACGCCCAGTTCGGCGCTGAGCCGCTCCGAGGAGGTGAGGTCGGGCAGTCCGGCCGGTGCGGTCTCGCGCCCCCCGGCCAGCGGGAGCTGGCCGCCGCCCCCGCCCCGGGCGCCCCGGTGCAGCTCGGTCAGATGCAGTTGCAGATCGCGGCGGTTGGCACCGAACGCGTCCAGTGCCCCCACCTGCGCGAGCCGCTGGGCCAGCGGACGGCTGGGCCGGCCCCGCTCCCAGAAGTCGACCAGCGAGGCGTACGGCTGGCCCTCGGCGATCCCCGCCGCTTCGGCCTCGCTGATGCCGTGGACATCGGAGAGGGCCAGCCTGAGCCCCCATTTACCGGACACCAGTTCGATACGGTGTGCGACTCCCGACGCGTTCACGTCCAGCGGCAGCACCGGCACCCCCCGTCGCCGCGCGTCCGCCAGCAGCAGCCGCTTCGGGTACATGCCGGGGTCGTGCGTGAGCAGTCCCGCGTAGAAGGCGGCCGGGTGATGCGTTTTCAGCCACGCCGACTGGTACGTCGGCACGGCGAAGGCGACCGCGTGCGCCTTGCAGAAGCCGTACGACCCGAAGGCCTCGACGATCTCCCAGGTCCGCTGAATCGTTTCCGCGTCATAGCCGTTCACCGCCGCGTGCTGTGCGAACCACACCTTGATCCGCTGCTGCGACTCCGGATCCGACAGCCCGCGCCGCACCCGGTCGGCCTCGCCGCGCCCGCAGCCGGTCATGATGTCGACGATGTCGATGATCTGCTCGTGGAAGACGACGACCCCGTAGGTCTCCTTCAGCGGCCCCTCCAGATCGGGGTGCGGATACCGGACCGGCGCCCGACCGTGCCGCGCCTCGATGAACGGCCGCACCATGTCGGCGGCGACCGGCCCGGGCCGGAACAGCGAGATGTCGACGACGAGGTCGTGGAACGTGGCCGGCTGGAGCCGCCCGACCAGATCCCGCTGCCCGGGCGACTCGATCTGGAAGCACCCGAGCGTCTCGGTGGACTGGATCAGCCGATACGTCTGCGGATCCCCCGGTGCCAGGGAGTCCAGATCGACCCTCGCCCCCGACACCCGCTCCACTTCCTCCACCGCGTGCGCCATGGCCGACTGCATCCGCACGCCCAGCACGTCGAGCTTCAGCAGCCCGAGGTCCTCGACGTCGTCCTTGTCGAACTGCGACATCGGAAAGCCCTCGCCGCTGGTCGGCATGACCGGCGTACGCGCGAGCAGCGAGGCATCCGACAGCAGCACCCCGCACGGGTGCATGGCCACCCCGCGCGGCAGCGCGTCCAGCCCCTCGACCAGCTCCCACAGCTTCCCGTACTTCTCCTTCTCGCCCGCCAGCGCGCGTAGCTCGGGCAGTTCCTCCAGCGCCGCGCGGGCGTCGCGCGCCCGGATATGGGGAAAGGACTTGGCCACCCGGTCGATCTCGGCCGGGTCCATGGACAGGGCGGCCCCCACGTCCCGGATCGCGTGCCGCACGCGATACGTCTCCGGCATCGCGACCGTCGCGACCCGCTCGGTGCCGAACCGGTCGATGATCGCCCGGTAGACCTCCAGCCGTCGCGCGGACTCCACGTCGATGTCGATGTCGGGCAGTACGACCCGCTCCTTCGACAGGAACCGCTCCATCAGCAGCCGGTGCTCGATGGGATCGGCGTGCGCGATACCGAGCAGATGGTTGACGAGCGACCCGGCCCCGGACCCCCGGGCGGCGACCCGGACACCCATCTTCCGTACGTCCTCCACCACTTGGGAGACGGTCAGGAAGTAGGAGGCGAAACCGTGGTGGGCGATGATGTCCAGCTCGTGGTGCATCCGCTCCCAGTACTCCCGCCGCCGGTCGTATCCGCGCAGCACCATCCCCGCCGCCGCCCGTGAGGCCAGGGCCCGCTGGGCGGTCCGGCGCCCGGCGCCGACCAGATGCGGCTCGGGGAAGTGGACGGTGCCGATCCCCAGATCGTCCTCGGGATCGACCAGGCACGCGGCGGCCGTGGCCTGCGTCTGCTCCACCAGCCGGTGGGCGGTCTCCCGCCGGAACCCCGCGGCCTCCACGATCCGCTCCGCCGCAGCGAGCATGTCGCCGGCGCCCTTGAGCCAGGCCTCACCGGAGTCCAGCCCCTTGGCCGGGTCGATGGGCACCAGCAGCCGGGCGGCGTCCAGAACGTCGGCGACCGGCCCGAGACCCGGGTCGGCGTACCGCACGGCGTTGGTGAGCACGGGCCGGATCCGCTGTTCGGCGGCGAACCCGACGGTCCGGGCGGCCAGCCGCAGCGACCCCGGCCCCGTGCCTTCCCGGCCGTGCCAGACGGCTTCCAGCCGCAGGGCGTCGCCGTAGACGTCACGCCAGGGCGCGAGCAGTCGCGCCGCACGGTCGGGCCGCCCCGCGGTCAGGGCGCGCCCGACGTCCGATCCGGGCCCGAGCAGCACGGTCAGCCCCTCGGCGTGATTGCGCTCCCAGGGCAGCAGGGGCGTCCCCTCCCCCTCCTGGGCGGCCGAGACGAGCCGGCACAGGTCCGCCCATCCCCGGGCGCCGTCCCGGGCAAGAAAGGTCACGCGGGGAGCCGACTCGTCGACAAAGGCGCCACCCCGCACCGGGGTCCGGCGCCGCCCCCGCCGCTCGGACCCGGGCTCCGCACCGGCCACGGCCAGATCGGCCCCGAACAGCGGCCGGACCCCCGCCTTCCCGCAGGCTTTCGAGAACCGGACAGCGCCGGCGAGCGTGTCGCGGTCGGTCAGCGCCAGGGCGTCCATACCCCGCTCGGAGGCACGCTCGGCCAGCCGCTCCGGGTGCGAGGCTCCATAGCGCAACGAGAATCCGGAGACGGTGTGCAGATGCGTGAACCCCGGCACACGCACCTCCCGCACTTGTGAGCCACACCAGCTCTCGAACATCTGTTCCCAGCTACCTCACCCCACCATACCCCCATCCTCGAATGTATGTGCGACATCCGTTCGGCCCCGCCCCACCTGCGGAAACACCCCAAAACCCCCGACCGTGGAGGCATGCCGCACAGCTCGTTCCGCACGGAGGTGAGAGACGCCGTCACCCCGCGGGCCACCCTGCTCATCGTCGGCGTGATCGCACTCCAGCTGCTGTTCATCGCCTCGTACGTGGGAGCACTGCACGACCCGAAACCCAAGGACGTCCCCTTCGGCGTGGTCGCCCCACAGGCCGCCGCGGGCCAGGCGGTCACCCGGCTGGAACGACTGCCCGGCTCACCCCTGGACCCCCGCGCCCTGCCCGACGAGGCCACGGCCAGGACCCAGCTCACCCACCGCGACATCGACGCGGTCCTGATCATCGACCCCCGGGGCAGCACCGACACCCTCCTGGTCGCCTCCGGGGGCGGCCGGATCCTCTCCACCACGCTGACGGCCCTGGTCACCAACCTGGAGAAGTCCGAGCGGCGCACCATCCGAACGGTCGACGTGATCCCATCCGCACCCCACGACCCCAACGGACTCTCGTCCTTCTACCTGGTGATCGGCTGGTGCGTGGGCGGCTACCTGGGCGCCGCGGCCCTGGCCATCAGCGCCGGGGCGAAACCCTCCAACCCCTCCCGCGCCGCGATCCGGCTGGCGGTCATGGCCCTGGTCGCCCTCACCGGCGGTCTCGGCGGAGCCCTCATCGCCGGCCCGGCCCTGGACGCCCTGCCGGGCAGCACCGCGGCCCTCTGGGGCCTGGGCACCCTGATCATCTTCGCCGTGGGCGCGGCCACCCTCGCGTTGCAGGGCCTCTTCGGCACGATCGGCATCGGCCTGGTCATCCTGCTGGTGGTCATCCTCGGCAACCCCAGCGCGGGCGGCGCGCTGCCCCCACCCCTCCTCCCGCCCTTCTGGAAGGCGATCGGCCCGGCCCTCCCCCCGGGCGCCGGCACCTGGTCGACCCGCTCCATCGCCTACTTCGACACCAACGCGATGACGACGCCGCTCCTGGTCCTGTCGGCGTGGGCGGTGGCGGGAACGGCGATCACCCTGGCGGCAGCGACCGTACGCAAGCGGGCGGAGACGACCGCACCCTGACCACACCCCACCCGCACTCGCCGCCCGGCGCGAAGGACCGGGAGACGGGCTGCGCCACCACAGCCGGCCCGCACCCGCGTACGGCGAGAAGGGGCCGTGTCGGGGGTGTCCGCCCGCAGCGGTTGTCGCGTCGACGCACAGCCGGTCGGCGTGCAGGCCCATCACGACGTTCGAGGACGGACACCCCCCGCGCGGCCCCGACCCACCACCCAGCGGCACGCGAGAACGCGCACCCCCACCCGGCGAGACGGCACGCAAAAGCCCCGCCCCTCGCACAAGGGGCGGGACTTCACACACACTCGTCAGCCGATCTGCGTCCCGGTCGCGGACAGCGCCTCGGTCACCGGCTGGAAGAACGTCTCCCCGCCCGAGGTGCAGTCACCGCTGCCGCCGGACGTGAGCCCGACCGCCTTGTCGCCCGAGAACAGCGACCCGCCACTGTCACCCGGCTCCGCGCACACGTCGGTCTGGATCAGCCCGTTCACGATGTCGCCGTTGCCGTAGTTCACCGTGGCGTCCAGCCCGGTGACCTTGCCCTCGTGCACCTGCGTGGTCGACCCGCTCCGGGTGACCGCCATGCCGACGGTCGCGTCCGCGGCGCCCGAGATCTTCTGGGTGGAGCCGTTGTAGAGGTTCACCTCACTCGGGTGAGCGACCTCCGCGGTGTACTTGACCAGCCCGTAGTCGTTGTCCGGGAAGCTGGAGTCCGCGTTCGTGCCGAGCTCCTTGCCACTGGAGTCCGACCAGGTGGAGATGCCCTCGGTGCAGTGACCGGCGGTCAGGAAGAACGGCTCGCCGCCCTTGACCACGTTGAAGCCCAGCGAGCAGCGCCCGCTGCCGTCGGTGATCGCGTCACCACCGGCGATGAAGGGCTTGTACTCCCCCTTCGAGCGCTTCAGTTCGGCCTTCGCCCCGAGCCCGTCCACGACCTTCGTCAGCTTCGCCCACTCGGCCTCGGAGACCGTACGGTCGGCGGTCACCACGACCTTGTTGGTAGTGGGGTCGGTCACCCAGGCGGTGCCCGGGATCGTGGCGTCCTGCTTCAGCGTGCTGCGGGCGCTCTTGAGTTCGGCGAGGGAGTTCGCCACGACTCTCGCCTTGGCGCCGGCCTTCTCGACGGCCTGCGCGGCGGCCTCGTCGAGCACGTTCACCACGAGGGCCTTGCTCTTCGTGTCGTAGTACGTCCCGGCCGCGTCGCCGCCCAGGTCCTCGGCCAGCGTCGAGGCGAGCTTTCCGGCCGCGGCGACCGACAGGGTCCGGGGTGCGGACGCCTCAGGGGTCTCACTGGCGTTCGCGGTCTGGAACGTCACTCCCGCGGCGACCAGCGCGGCGATGCCCGCGCCTGCCACGGCTGCACGCCGCTTGGGTATGCGTCGGTGCTTCAACTTCTGTCCTCCTGTGGGGGGTCGGCACGAGAGGTTGTGGGGACCTCACGAGCCGGAAGGCTTCGTTGACGAGCGCCTACTATTCCGAGGACAACGGGGAGCACACAAGGGTGAGTTCGAGACGCGCGTAGACAGCGCTTCGCACGCCCCCTCATTTTGACCGTCCACGATCAAATCGGACCAACTCCCGCGCATTCACACTGCAAACATTACGCGTGAGTAATGTGTGCCCACTCTGTGAGGTCTGCCCATGGCTGAATTTCGCCCCTCCGGCGCCGGGTTGCGCAGGAGACCCGCACCCAGCACGAAGCCCCCGCACGCGATGCGTGCGGGGGCGTGAAGTGCTGCGGAGCCGCGAACTGCCGTCGGTGGCCTAGTAGACGCTGACGCCGTAGGCGCTCAGGGCCTCCGTGACGGGCTGGAAGAACGTCGTGCCGCCGGAGGAGCAGTTGCCGCTGCCGCCGGAGGTCAGGCCGTAGGCGACCCCGTTGCTGCCGTAGAGCGAACCGCCGGAGTCACCGGGCTCGGCGCAGACAGTGGTCTGGATCAGGCCGGAGACGATGTCGCCGCCGCCGTAGTTGACGGTGGCGTTGAGGGCGGTGACCCGGCCGCTGTGCGTACCGGTGGTGGAGCCGTCACGGATGACGGTGGTGCCCACGCTCGGGGTGGCCGCACGCGTGATGTCCACGCCGTTGGCCGTGCCGGGACGGCTGACGGACCCGCTGTAGCGCACGAGGCCGTAGTCGTTGCCCGGGAAGCTGGAGCCGGCGGTCGAGCCGATGACCGTGGTGCGGCCGGAGTTGGAGTACCAGGTGCCCGCGCCGTCGGTGCAGTGACCGGCGGTCAGGAAGTACTCGGTGCCGTTGCTGGCACGGACGTTGAAGCCGAGGGAGCAGCGCCAGCTACTCGCATAGATGGCGTCGCCGCCCTGGATGAGCTTGTTGAACTTGCCGGGGGTGCGCTTGATCGTGAGCGCGTCGGCGTTGCCGCCGGCCTGCTGCTTGATCTTCGCTATCTCGGCCTGGGTGACCGTGCTGTCCACGGTCAGGAGCACGCGGTTGGTCTTGCTGTCGACGGCCCAGGCGGTGCCCGGGATGTCGGCCTTCAGCAGCGAGCCGCTGGCGCTCTTGAGCTCGGCGGCGCTGAAGGTGGTGGGGGCGTCGGATGCGTTCGCGCTGGGGATCGCGATCGCTGCGGCGGCAACGAGGCCGGTGGAAACGGCGATCAGCCGGGTCCGTCTCGAAATGCCACTGCGCGGGGTGGTGCGCTTGATCCTCACTTTTCGTTCCTCCACAAAGGAAGTAGGGGGCCCTCGTGGGGTTTCGGGCCCGTGAGGCGCAGCCCTGGACCGGCTGTTCGGATTCCGAACACGCCGTGCCCCTGACAAGCGCTGAGGGGGAGTATTCGGCCGAACGGCCGGTCGGCGCAAGAGTGCCTTTCGGACTTCAACCTCTGAGCGCTCTTCACGAGCCGCCCGGCCGTGGCCGGGTCAGCCGTCGCAGGGGCAGCAGCAATCGCACCCGTCGCAGTCGCAGTCCCGGCAGACACCCTCGCGCTTCTTACGGGACCACGGCCCCTCGTACTCCTTGGCGCAGCACAGCTTGCAGGTGCAGCACAGGAGCCAGAACATTCCGCAGCCGGCCCAGAACCCACGCCGTCGGGACGGCTGGGGCACCGGCGCGCCACCGCCGTACGCACCACCCCCGAACCCGCCGCCCCCGAAGCCGCCACCGCCGTACGCGCCTCCGCCGGCGTACGGATTCCCGCCACCGCCCGCGTACGGGTGGTGCGGGGAGCCGTAGGGCCCCTGCGGCGGCTGTCCGTGGGGTCCCTGCGGCGGCTGCCCGTGGGGTCCCTGCTGTCCGTAAGGTCCGCCGCCCTGGTGGGAGGCGCACACCGGCACCGTGCCGAACGCCCGGTCCACCGAGCGCCGCAGTTCGTGCACGAGCAGCAGATGGACGAGCCCGGCATCGGTGAACTCGGCGTCGCGCAGCGCAAGCCGCACGCCGTGCACCGCGTCGTCGGCGAGCCGCCGGACCTCCGCCAGGGAGGTGCCGGTCGCGGCGATCGGGTTCCAGGCGCCTGACGCGACGTCAGTGTGCAGGTCCTCCACGGCGTCCAGGAGGTGCGCGAGGCGCCCGAAGAGCCGTCCGGCCTCGGCGAGGGGCGCGGCGTTGTGCGGCCGGCCCGCGAGGACAGCGGTGTGCGCGAAGGCCGCGGCGGTCGCGGTCTCGGTCGGTTCGGTGACGGTCAGGAGCGGCGTCCCGGGGCCGGCCAGCGCTTCGATCCCGGCCTGCCGGTCCACGGCGTCGACCAGGAGCGCGGTGTCGAATCCCACAGCGGTGCCGCTCCGGGCGCCCGCTGTGTCCCAGCTCGCGGCGACCCGGCGCGCCGCACGCGCCACCGGCCTGCGGGCCAACAACCCGTCACCGTCCGTGACGTGGTCACGGACCTTCGCCGAGGCCAGCACGAGGGAAACGGCCGCCGCGAGCCGGGCCCCCTCGCCGTGCGCGACGGAGGCGGTGCGCATGCCGCGCAGCGGGCACGGTCCGGCCGTACGCCGGCCGGACCCGTCGCTCTCCGACTGAGCCTCCGTCAGAACCGAGACAAGAAGCCCGTCATAATTGGTGACTATTCGGGCGAACTGCCCGTGGTCACCCCGTAGGGCGAGGCAGAGCCCGCACAAATGCGCCATCCACTGACTTGCGAGCTTCTCCCCGAGCCGGTGTCTACAGGGCCTGACGATTCCGAACACAACGCTCCCCCGAGGTGTGTGACGACGTTGAGCTGCGGCATCGTATCGGCTGCGGCATTCACCCGTACGCCCCGGCGTCACCCGTACGCCGAGAAGAATCATATTTCACTCACAGTCAGCAGCCGTTTGGGAAACGGCCCTTGGGACACACGGACTCTCGACGGATTCGCTGTGCACCAGTACCGTCACAAACCCCCCGTGCGGCGTCTATCCACTTGGCGCGCCATCCGCATCATGGACGACCATAGGGATGCGGAAAGCAGAAAGACCGCTGTGAGAGGAGGCGTCCATGGGATCGGTACGCAAGGCAAGTGCCTGGCTTGGCCTCGTCGACGACAACGAAGACGAGCGTTACTACGACGACGACGACTACTCCGACGGGAACGAGCCCGGGGAGGCCTGGGTCACCGATCCGCGTGTCAAGGTGGCCTCGGACGTCGCCGAGGAGAAGGGCCGCCGCATCGGCACGGTGACCCCGGACAGCTTCCGGGACGCGCGCGCCATCGGCGAGCTGTTCCGCGAGGGCGTGCCGGTCATCATGAACCTCACGGCCATGGAGGCGTCCGACGCCAAGCGCGTGGTCGACTTCGCGGCCGGGCTGATCTTCGGCCTGCGCGGTTCGATCGAGAGAGTGTCGACCCGCGTGTTCCTGCTGACCCCCGCCAACACGGAGATCGTCAACGGCGACCCGGCCGGGCACCGGACGGACGGATTCTTCAACCAGAGCTGAGGCAGGGCCGCTCACCGGCCCTGCCCCCGCGCAGGGTTACCGGACCGGCCTACCGGAAGGCATCGAGTCCGGTGAGCGCCTTGCCCAGCACGAGCTGGTGCATCTCGACGGTGCCTTCGTAGGTGAGCACCGACTCGAGGTTGGTCGCGTGCCGCATCACGGGATATTCGAGCGAGATCCCGTTGGCCCCGAGAATCGTCCGGGCCGTGCGGCAGATCTCGATCGCCTCCCGGACGTTGTTGAGCTTGCCGAAGCTGACCTGCTCGGGGCGCAGGCGACCGGCGTCCATACGCCGCCCCAGGTGATGGGCGAGCAGAATCCCCTTGTGCAGTTCGACCGCCATGTCGGCGAGTTTGGCCTGGGTGAGCTGGAAGCCGCCGATGGGCCGCCCGAACTGCTCCCGCGACTTCGCGTACTCGACGGCGGCCTCGAAACTGCTGCGGGCCGCGCCCATGGCGCCCCAGACGATTCCGTACCGGGCGTGCGACAGACAGCTGAGGGGGCCGCGCAGTCCTGCGCCCTCCGGGAGGACGGCTTCGGCGGGCAGCCGCACGTCGTCCAGTACGAGCTCGCTGGTGACCGAGGCCCTGAGGGACCACTTGTGCTTGATCTCGGGAGCGGAGAACCCGGCGCTGTCGGTGGGCACCACGAAGCCGCGCATCCCGTCCTCGGTCTGCGCCCATACGACGGCGACACCGGCGACCGACCCGTTGGTGATCCACATCTTGCGGCCGTTGAGAATCCAGTCGGAGCCGTCGCGCTTGGCGTAGGTGCGCAGGGAGGCGGGGTCGGAGCCGTGGTCGGGCTCGGTGAGTCCGAAGCAGCCGATCACCTCGCCGGCGGCCATCCGCGGCAGCCACTGCTGCTTCTGCTCCTCGCTGCCGAAGCGGTGGATGGCGTACATGGCGAGGGAGCCCTGCACGGAGACGAGGGAACGGATGCCGGAGTCGGCGGCCTCCAGCTCCAGGCAGGCGAGCCCGTACTGCACGGCGGACGCACCGGCACACCCGTACCCGTCCAGGGACATCCCGAGGGCTCCGATGCCGCCGAGCTCCCTGGCCAGCTCCCGAATGACCGGCAGCTCCCCCTTCTCGTACCACTCGGCGACATGGGGCAGCACCCGGTCCGCGGCCCAGGCCCGCACGGTGTCCCTGATCCCGAGGTCCTCCGGCTCCAGGAGGTCGTCCAGGCCGAGAGGGTCGGCGGGATCGAAAGGAGGCAGCTTGGATGAACCGGACATGATCGACACCCTCCGAAGCTCTTTAACTAGCACCGCTAGCCAGACGCTACGGCTTCGACCCACCGACGCACCACCCGTACCTGCCGACTGAGAGCCCGGCGTCGCGGCGGGGCCCTCACACCGCCCGTGGCGGTGGGGCGAAAGGTGCAGTCGCCCGGGGACCCTCACCCCTCAGCCACAGGCGGTGCGTGAGCGGGCGAAGGGGGTCACACCGAGACGCGGGACTCCGCCGAGTCCCTGGGGGCGGGCAGTTCCACCGCCTCCGAGGGCTCGCACTGCATGACCCGCGGCAACCGCAACGCCATCACGGCCCCCAGGAGCAACAGACCTGCGCTCACCAGCAGCGTGACATGCAGCCCGTGCACGAAGGCGTCCCGGGCGGCATGCCGCAGAGCGGCACCGGCCGACCCGCCCAGCTGCGCGGCCACCTCGTACGCCTCCCCCAGCGAATGGCTCGCCGACTCGGACGCCGACGCCGGGACCCCCGGCACGCCCGACAGCCCGGGCGCGTACGCGGCGTTCATCACCGTGCCGAGCAGCGCGATCCCGATCCCCGCCCCGAGCTGGTACGACGTCTCCCCGATCGCCGCCGCCCCGCCGGCCTGCTCCTGCGGTGCCTCGCTCAGCATCGACTCGTACGCCCCGAACAGCGTCGTCTCCAGGCCGAAGCCGAGCAGCACGAACCCGCTCAGCATCAGCGCACAGTCGTCCGTCCGGCCCAGCGCCGTCAGCAGCACCACCGCGAACGCCGTGAGGCAGAACCCGGCGCACACCATCCGCCGCGGCCCGAACCGCCGCAGCATCCGCGCCCCGGCCAGCCCGGCCGCCATGGCCGCGAACGTCAGCGGCAGCAGCCGCAGCCCCGTCTCCAGCGGCGACAGCCCGAGCACCAGCTGCAGGTACTGCGCCGCGATCAGTTCCAGCCCGACCAGCGCGAGCATCGCCAGCACGATGCACCCGACGGACGTACTGAACGCCGGCCGCGCGAACATCTTGAGGTCGACCAGCGGATACTTCCGCCGCCGCTGCCGCCGTACGAAGCCGGCCAGCAGCGCGGCGCCCACCACCAGCGACGGCACGGTGAGCAGGCTGCCCAGCGACTCCCCGCTGCCGAGTCGCTTCACGCCCAGCACGACACCGAACAGCCCGGCCGCCGCCATCAGTGCACCGACCACGTCCCAGGGGCCCTTGCCGTCCCCCTTCGACTCGGGCAGCAGCAGTCGCCCCACCGGGAGGCTGACCAGCATCAACGGAATGTTGACGAGGAACACCGAGCCCCACCAGAAGTGCTCCAGCAGGAAGCCGCCCAGCAGCGGACCGACCGCCGCGCCTACCGCGGCCACAGCGCTCCAGATGCCGATGGCGAGCGCCCGCTCACGCCGGTCCGGGAAGACCTGCCGCAGGATCGACAGGGTCGCGGGCATGATCATCGCGCCGCCCACGCCGAGCAGCGCCCGCGCCACGATCAGCAGAGGGGCGCTGTCGGCCAGGGCCGCGAGGCCGGAGGCCACGCCGAACAGCGTGTAGCCGAGGAGCAGCACTCTCCGGCGGCCGACGCGGTCGCCCAGTGTGCCGAACAGGATCAGCAGCGAGGCGCAGACCAGTGGGTAGACGTCGACGATCCAGAGCAGTTCCATCCCGCCGGGCTTCAGGTCCTCGGTGACGGCGGGGACCGCCACGTGCAGCACGGTGGCGTCGACGGCGACCAGCAGCAGGCTGACGCAGAGGACGACGAGGACCACCCAGCGGTTGGCACCGGCCCCGGCCGCCCTACGGCGCAGCGCAGTGGCGGCCGTGGTCGTCCCGGACATGTACGTACCTCCCAGATGTTCCCTCGCGATCGGCGGGCTCACGGGGTGGGGGACGCCCCCGCGACTCGGCCGGAGAGGAGCGGTAATCTCCGGCCCGCGCAAACGAAAAGCGAGTGACACGTCAGAGTACGCGAGTCCCCGGCGGAGACCAGTGGCGGACCTCTCACACCTCCGGCGGACAGCTGTGGCGTACGCCACTCTCTCCTTGATGGTTCACGCCCCGGTCGGCCGGGCGGTTCCGGCCCGGGTCGATAATCGGGCCCGTGACCGATCTTGAGACGCGCGCGGCCCCGCCCCGCGCCGGGGCGCTGCGCCGGGCGGTCCCGGCGCTCGCCGGCTACGCGGCCGTCCGCGCCCTGGGCCTGCTCGCCCTGTTCCTGTGGAGCGCGGCGCGGGACAAGAGCGCGTACACGCTGCTGACCGCCCGCTGGGACGCGCTCTGGTACGTCAGGGTCGCCGAGCTGGGCTACGGCTACGAGGTGCGGCTGGCGAACGGGGACCTGCACTCGAACCTGGCGTTCTTCCCGCTGCTGCCGTGGCTGGAGCGGCTGGTGGCGGCGGTGTCGCCGCTGTCGTACGCGGACGGGGGGTTCCTGGTCAGCCTCGTCGCCTCGCTCGCCGCGGCCTGGGGGATCTTCGCGGTGGCGGACCATGTGTACGGCCGCCGGGCCGGGGTGTGCGCGGTGCTGCTGTGGGCCGTTCTTCCGGTCGGGATCGTGCAGTCGATGGCGTACAGCGAGTCCCTCTTCACTGCGCTCGCGGCCTGGGCGCTGTACGCGGTGCTGACCGGCCGCTGGGTGACGGCCGGCGCACTGGCCCTGTTCGCCGGGCTGACCCGCCCGGTGGGGCTGGCCGTGGTGGCGGCCGTGTGGGTGGCGGCGGTGGCCTCCTTCGTACGGGACCGGAGTGCGCCCGGTCAGGGCGACCCGCACGTCACGGCCGAGCCCGCGACCCGGGTCCGGCGCGTCCTCGGCATGGCCCTGGCCCCCCTCGGCACCGCCGGCTACGTGCTCTGGGTCGGCCACCGCACCGGCAAGGGCCCGCTGGGCTACCTGGACGTCCAGGCCGGATGGCGCAACGGCTTCGACGGCGGCTACGCCTTCGCCCGGTTCGTCGCCGAGAAGTTCGCGTCGTTCCCGGCGGCCCTGGCCGGTGCGGGGCTCGTCGCCGGGGTCGCGTCAGTCGTCTGGCTGTATGCGACCGGAGTACGTCAGCGCCAGCCGCTGCCGCTGCTGGTCTACACCGGGGTCGTGACCGCGCTCGCCCTGTGCGCGTCGAGCTACTTCGGCTCGAAACCGCGCCTGCTGCTGCCCGCCTTCCCGCTGCTGCTGCCGCTCGCGCTGGCCCTGGCCAAGGCGCGTCCGCGCAGGTCAGCGGCCATCCTGGGGACCGTCGCGGTGGCCTCGGCGGTGTACGGGGCGTTCTGGCTGAACGGCCCCGGTCCCCCCTGACCCACTGTGAGCGCAGGGGGAATTCCGCACCATGCCCCGGTGAACGAATTCAAAAGCGCACTAAAACCCGCATCTGGAATGATCAAAGGAATTGAAGGTCACAGCGGCCGACGATTACAGATTCGCTGGAAATAAACCCCCTCCTGAGAGGAATCCCACATCACATCGTCATCACAAAGCCGTTGATTCGCCCGGGATCCGAGCTCACTCGCTGTAACGTCGATTGGGTGCGTACCGAACCGAAGCTCACCCGTCTGGACCGGGTGTTCGCCCGGCTGGACCGTGAGCCGGAACGACCGGCCCACATCGATGTGCCGAAGATGAGCAGGCACCGCATCGTGCTCTTCGCGGGAACCCTGGCCTTCTACGGCGCGATCGTGTGGGCCGTGGTGATCACGTCCTGGCTGGTCCGGCTCGACTGGCAGGTCATGTTCTTCCGCCCGTACCAGCAGTGGTCGGAGATCCACTGGTTCGTCGACTACTACGTGGTCCTCGGCCAGCGCGGCCCGACCGCCGTGATGGTCGCGGCCTGGCTGGGCTGGCGCTCCTGGCGGCAGCACACCCTGCGGCCGCTGCTCGCGCTCGGCGTCTCACTGCTGCTGCTGAACATCACGGTCGGCGCCGCCAAATACGGCATGGGCCGCCTGGGCCCGCACTACGCGACCGTGATCGGCTCGAACGAGATGTGGCGCGGCGGCGATATATTTCCGAGCGGTCACACCGCCAACGGCGTGGTGACCTGGGGGATCCTGGCCTACCTGGCCTCCTCCGCGAGAGCGCAGCGCTGGCTGTCCGCCGTGTCCGCGGTGACCTCGCTCGGCGTCGGGATGGCCACCGTCTACCTGGGTACGCACTGGCTGAGCGATGTGCTTCTCGGCTGGACCGCGGGTCTGCTGATCCTGCTCGGCCTGCCGTGGTGCGAGCCGCTGATCGCCCGTGCCGAGACCGCGATCTTCGACCGGCGCGACCGGCTGCGGGCCCGCAGGCGCCGTACAGCGGCCGGCACT
Organism: Streptomyces sp. SID5643; assembly: GCF_009872555.1. Taxonomy (NCBI): domain Bacteria; kingdom Bacillati; phylum Actinomycetota; class Actinomycetes; order Kitasatosporales; family Streptomycetaceae; genus Streptomyces; species Streptomyces sp. SID5643. The sequence continues at coordinate 22,229 of NZ_WWIC01000228.1, read as the reverse complement.
CCCGTCGTGATCACGCCCCTGCCCGCCGACCGGGAGGACGTGGCGGCCCGGGCGTCCCGGGCCCCGGTCTACCTGGCGCCGGGCCCGCACACGGCCCGCTCGGAACGCACACCGATCACCCCCGCCGGCAGCCGGCGCCCTCAGCACCCGGAGCGTCACCCACGCGGTTCGGCCTCGTCGGCCCGCCCGCTGACAGGCGGCTGACCACGGCAGGTGCGCACCCCTTCCGGCAGCGCGAAGGCCCCGGTTCCGTTCCGGAACCGGGGCCTTCGCCGGGTCTCAGCCCTTCCAGGCCCGCGCCACGCGGCCGCCCTTGACCTCGAAGTTCAACCGTCCCACGCGGTACTCCATCGTGATGATCGCGCCCGGCGGCAGCGAGCGCACCGTCGGCCAGCCTCGCTCCCGCGCGAGCCGTTCGGCCCGGCCGGCCTCCAGGCCGACATAGGTGTCCGGGCTGTCGTCGGGTTCGGCGGAAGGTGTCGGAGTGGGTGCCATGCCGCCACGCTATGCGCCGGCCGCGGGCCGCGGAAGTCCGGGCCCGGGACCCCGGTCCCTGTCCGCCCCCCGTCACGCTTCTGTCACAAGATCACGACAGGCGTTTCCGGAGCTGTCCGTCACACGGACGAGCGGTTCCGTACGCCTTCCGCAGGCATTCGATCGGAATTCCCGCGTGTCACATGAGCTCATGGAAAAGCCCGGCGGAAAGTGCCGGGTGAAGTGCCTCCGGGGCTCCGTTCCTTTCCCGTGCGGCACCGGCCCGGCGGAGTCGGCGGGGCACGGGAAATGCATGGCTTCGGCATACAGAGGCCGATACGCCCCCTGTCGGAGCGCGTGGTGACGCGAGCATCATGGCGTGAGCTCGCGGGTACGTGAGGCGCGGGCTGCGGCGGGCCCGGTGCGCGATCAGCGAAGGGGCGAGCGAGCGATGGGGACGCAGACCGTACAGGCGGCGGCGCCGTCCGAGCCGCGGACGCGGCACGGGCGGGTGGTGGTCGACTGGCTGACGACGACGGACCACAAGAAGATCGGCCATCTCTACCTGATCACGTCGTTCCTGTTCTTCATGGTCGCCGGAGCGATGGCGCTGCTGATGCGCGCCGAACTGGCCCGCCCCGGTCTGCAGATCATCGACAACGAGCAGTTCAACCAGGCGTTCACGCTGCACGGCACGATCATGCTGCTGCTGTTCGCGACGCCGACCTTCGCGGGCTTCGCCAACGAGCTGATGCCGTTGCAGATCGGCGCGCCCGACGTGGCCTTCCCACGGCTGAACATGTTCTCGTACTGGCTGTTCCTGTTCGGCGGGCTGATCGTGCTCGGCTCGCTGCTGGTGCCCTCCGGGCCGGCGGACTTCGGCTGGACCGCCTACGCGCCGCTCAACAGCGCGGAACGCTCGCCGGGGATCGGGGCGGATCTGTGGATCATGGGGCTGGCGCTGTCGGGCTTCGGCACGATCCTCGGCGCGGTCAACTTCATCACCACCATCATCGGGATGCGTGCCCCGGGCATGACGATGTTCCGGATGCCGATCTTCGTGTGGAACACCCTGTTCACGTCGATCCTGATCCTGATGGCGTTCCCGGTGCTCGCGGCGGCGCTGCTGGTGCTGGAGGCGGACCGGCGGTTCGGCTCGCAGGTGTTCGACGCGGCCAACGGCGGGGCGATCCTGTGGCAGCACCTGTTCTGGTTCTTCGGCCATCCCGAGGTGTACATCATCGCGCTGCCGTTCTTCGGCATCATCACGGAGATCATCCCGGTCTTCAGCCGCAAGCCGTTGTTCGGCTATCTGACGCTGGTCGGGGCGACGATGGCGATCACCGGCCTGTCGATGATCGTGTGGGCACACCACATGTTCGCCACCGGTGCGGTGCTGTTGCCGTTCTTCTCCTTCATGAGCTTCCTGATCGCGGTGCCGACGGGGGTGAAGTTCTTCAACTGGGCCGGCACCATGCTGAAGGGCTCCCTGTCCTTCGAGACGCCGATGCTGTGGGCGACCGGCTTCCTCGTGACGTTCCTGTTCGGCGGCCTGACCGGGGTGATCCTGGCTTCGCCGCCGCTGGACTTCCACGTGACGGACACGTACTTCGTGGTGGCGCACTTCCACTACGTCGTCTTCGGCACCGTCGTCTTCGCGATCTTCGCCGGGTTCTTCTTCTGGTGGCCGAAGTTCACCGGGAAGATGCTCGACGAGCGGCTCGGCAAGATCCAGTTCTGGGTGCTCTTCGTCGGCTTCCACACCACGTTCCTGGTGCAGCACTGGCTGGGCGCCGAGGGCATGCCCCGCCGGTACGCGGACTACCTCGCGGCGGACGGCTTCACCGCGCTCAACACGGTGTCGACGATCGGCGCGTTCCTGCTCGGCATGTCGACGCTGCCCTTCCTCTACAACGTGTGGAAGACGGCCAAGTACGGCGAGAAGGTCCAGGTGGACGACCCCTGGGGCTTCGGCCGTTCCCTGGAGTGGGCGACCTCGTGCCCGCCGCCGCGGCACAACTTCACGACGCTGCCCCGGATCCGCTCCGAGTCGCCGGCGTTCGACCTGCACCACCCGGAGTACGCGGCGGTGACTGCGCAGCCCGAGCCAGAGCGCCATCAAGCCGGTCCCGAGTCGTCCTGATCGCCTCGATGAGCCCGTCCGGCTCCAGCACCTCGAAGTCGAAGCCCAGCATCACCACGTGGATGACCATCACATCGAGGCTGCCGGCGCCGCAGCGCAGCAGGCAGGTGTTCTCGCTCTCCGCCTCCAGCACTCCGGCGGAGGGCGAGATGTGTCCGGCCGCTTCCTCCAGGGGCACCAGGAGCCGCACGAGGGCATGGGCGGCGTACGCGCGCGTGGAGACGCCCTGGGAGACGTAGGCGGCGAGGTCCTCGGCGGGCGGCTTGCGCGGGGTGAAGCGCGGGCCGTGCGGCGGTCTGGGCGTGACGCGGTCCACCCGGAACGTGCGCCAGTCGTCCCGGTCGAGGTCCCAGGCGACCAGGTACCAGCGGCGCTCGGTGCACACCAGGCGGTGCGGTTCGACCGTGCGGCGGCTGGGGGTGCCGTCGTGGCCGCGGTACTCGAAGCGCAGCCGTTCGGCGTCCCGGCACAGGTGGGCGAGCTCGGTGAGCACGGCCGGGTCGACCGAGGAGGGCAGCGTGCTGCGCAGCATCGGCACGGTGAAGGCGTTCAGGGCGCCCACCCGGCGGCGCAGCCGGCTCGGCAGCACCTGCTCCAGCTTGGCGAGGGCCCGTACCGAGGTCTCGCCGATGCCGTCGATGCCCTGCCCGGCGGCGGTGCGCAGCCCGACCGCAACGGCGACCGCCTCGTCGTCGTCCAGGAGCAGCGGCGGCAGTTCGGCGCCCGCGCCCAGCTGGTAGCCACCGCCGGTGCCGGGGCTGGCGTTGACCGGGTAGCCCAGTTCGCGCAGCCGGTCGACGTCCCGGCGCAGGGTGCGGGCGCTGACGCCGAGCCGTCCGGCCAGGTCGGCGCCGGACCACTCGCGGTGGGCCTGGAGCAGGGACAGCAGACGCAGCAGACGGGCCGAGGTCTCCAACATGGGACGAGTCTGCCAGGCCTTGCGGACAACCACTGTCCTCAAGGCGCGTAGGCCAGTTGCGGGACGGTGAAGCAGGTGCGGTTCATGTCCCCCTGGCCCACCCAGCCCTTGCCGTCCCGCCAGCGGGCCACCGACAGGCAGGTTCTGCTGCTCCTCGGCGGCTCGGGCAGGCGCTCGAAGCGGACGGGGAGCAGCAGTCCTCCGGCGGTGTAACCCTGGCTGCGGTTCATGAAGGCGTCGACGCACGCGCGCGTGACGCCCGTGTCCGCGCAGGACTTCGCCGCGTCCGTGAACCAGCGCGCGGCCGCCCATCCCTCCAGCTGCCACTGGGAGTGCGTCTTCAGGTCCTTCGTCGCCTCGCGGAACTCCCGTACGGCCGCGTTGCCGGTGTCCTCGAAGTTGCGGCTGGCGCCGGTCGCCCACAGGACGTTGCGGCAGCGCGGGGCGTCCTTGTAGTCCTCGGCGACGGTGGACGTCCAGTTCTGCACGTTGGTCACCTTGGCGGTGACGTCGGCGCCGGCCTCGTCCATGGCCTGGCAGAGCCGGGCGTTGCCGTGCCCGTCGATCGCGTCGAACACCAGATCGGCGCCCTGCTCCTTCAGATCGGCGGCGACGGCGCGGAAGTTCGGCAGGGCGAAGTCGACCTGCTCGGTGACGACCTCGTAGCCCTCGGCGCGCAGGCCCCGCTCGACGAGCCGGGCGTAGGCGGCCGAGGCGGACTGGTTGTAGGAGACGACGGCGGCGGTGCGGGCGCCGTGCTCGCGTTTGAAGTAGCGGTAGACCTCGGTGCCGCCGTACAGCTTCCCGTCCCAGCCGGGGGTGCCGTCACGGGGCGCGAGACTGCCGTAGATGCCGTAGAGGTGGGGGAAGGTGTCGTAGGCGGTGCCGATGGGCTGGCCGCCGATGTCGGGCACGCGCGCGCGGGAGACGCGGGAGGCCCCCGCGTAGTCGAGCGCGGTGGTGGCGACCAGGGCGACGACCTGGTCCTCCTCGACGAGTTGGTGCACGCACTCGTTGTTGCCGACGCCGCTGCCGCCGTCGTCGCACGTGCGCACCTCGACCCGGCGGCCGTCGATGCCCCCGTGCGCGTTGAGCCGGTCGAAGAAGGCCTTGGCGCCGTCACGCGGGCCGGTGAAGGTGCTGCCGCCGACCGGGCTGGTGGCGCTCGTGATGATGCCGACCCGCAGGGGCGCGGCGTCACGGGGCGCGGGGGTGCGGTCGTCGTGGTCGAAGTCGCTCTCCGGGAGCCGGCTGCCGCAGGCCGCGCTCAGGGCGAACAGCAGCGCCGCGGCCAGAGCCTCAGCAGCCCGGGATCGGTGACGCATTGCCGCTCAGTTGCACCAGCGCGCACAGCGTCTTGGCGGACACCTTCCAGGTGCCGTCCTGCTCGACGGCGCTTCCGGAGGCGTCGGGCAGGGCGGTGGCGCCCTTCAGGGTGAGCGTGTACGTCACGTCCGCCCCGGTCGCCGAGGTGAACTCGATCCTGGTGACCTTCGCCTGGACCTGCCCGCCGCGTTCGTCACCGCTGAAGGCCTGGAGGACCGGGCCCATCCGGTCGCCGTTCTCCAGGACGGCCTGCTTCTCCTCGGTCGAGGTCTTCGGGTCGAAGAACTTCTGCCAGTTCTGCCGGATCTCCGCCTCCGCCGCTGCCCGGTCCGCCGGTGCGGAGGCCGGGGCGCTCGTGGTCCGCTCCGGGGTCGGGGCCGGGGGCGTGGACTCGCTGCCGCCGCCGCTGTCGTCGCTGCATGCCGCCAGGGCCGGGGCGAGGGCCAGGACCAGGGCCGCGGCGATCGCCGTACCCCGTCCCGCGGTGCGTGGACCCCCCGTCGCGTTCCCCCGCTCGAGGTCGCTGCCGAGAACCATCTGGCTCACCACCGGGTGTCGGTCCGGGCCGTGTGCGCCCGGTGCTTTCAGGGTCAGCTTCCACAGGGCATAGTGCAAGCGATCGGCGGACTTGAACAGGCAGCCCGACGCACGCACAGCCGAATCCGATGTGTGGGAGCCAGAGATGCGGACCAGCCGACTGCGGAGCGTGCATCCCGTCCTGTGGGCGGGATGGGCCGCCCTGGCCGCCGGCGCGGTGCTGTGCGTCGTCGGCTGGTACGGGGTCTCCGGCGAGCGTTACGCCGAACGGCAGCTGCCCTACCTCGCCTCCTGCTCGATCCCCGGTGCCGCGCTGATCGTCGCCGGGGCGGTGCTGCTCGCCCGGGGCCGGGAGTCGATCGCCGCCGCGCGCGTGCAGGAGCTGTACCACCTGCTGGTGGCGGCGGAGCCGGACGAGCCGGAGGGGTCCGGCCGGGTCGCGCTCGCGCCGCTCGCGGTCAGCGGCGACCTGCTGATGGTGCCGGGCGGCACACTGTGGCACCGCGCGGACTGCCCGCTGGTCGCGGGCAAGGCGGAGGCTGTCCCGGTGGACTCCGGGCTGGTGGCGAGCGGTGGGCTGGACCCCTGCCCGATCTGCGAGCCGGCCGAAGAAGCCGACTGATGTCGTCGCTGACGTACGACCTCACCCTCGCCGGGCTCTCGGTGGGGAGCGCGGCGGCGCTGACCGGGATCGGCCTGATCGTGACGTACCGCGCGACGGGTGTGCTGAACTTCGCCCACGGTGCGATCGCGATGGTGTGCGCGTACGTGCTGCGGCAGTGCGTGGTCGAGTGGGGCTGGCCGCTGTGGCTCGGTGCGGTGGTGACGCTGCTGGTGCTGGCCCCGGGACTGGGGGTGGTGCTGGAGCGGTTCGTGTTCCGGCCCCTGGCGGTCCTGGGCGGTGACCCGGCGCAGACGCTGGTGGCGTCCATCGGGGTGTTCGTGCTGCTGGTGGGCGGGGCGGCGCTGCTGTGGGGGCAGGGGGCTCGGGACGACGCCCCGGTGCTGGTGCCGGACGAGCCGTGGGGGCAGCTGACGGTGGTGCTGGTGCTGGCCGCGGGGGTCGCGGTGGTGGTCCGCCGGACGCGGTTCGGGCGGGAGCTGCGGGCCGTGGTCGACGACCGGCGGCTGGCCGAGCTGGGCGGCATCGACGCGGACCGGGTCGCGGCCACGGGCTGGGCGTTCGGCTCGTTCACGGCCGGTCTGACGGGGGTGCTGCTGGCGCCGTACGTGCGGCTCGACCCGTACGGTCTCTCGCTGCTCGTGATGGAGGTCGTGGCGGTGGCGGTGGCCGCGCGGATGCGGAGCCTGCCGGTCGCGGTGGTGGTGGCGCTGGGCATCGGGGTGGCGCAGAGCCAGCTGACGCGGCTGCACCCGGCGGGCTGGGCCGAGCCGCTCCTCCAGGCGGTGGGCACGAACCTGTTCGTCGTCGCGCTGCTGGTCGCGGCGTTGGTCCTGCCGGGCGTCGGGGAGCGGGACGCGCTGCCCCGCACGGCCACGGCCCGCGCGGCGACCCCGCCGGGCGCCTGGCTCGTGGTGCTCTTGCTGTTCCTGCTGCCGCTGGGTCTCGCGGGCCAGGATCTGCACACCTCGGTCCAGGTGCCGGCGCTGGCCGTGATCCTGCTGTCCCTGGTGGTCGTCACCGGGCGCGGCGGCCAGATGTCCCTGGGGCAGGCGGCGTACGCGGGCCTGGGCGCCCTGTTCACGGCGCTGCTGGCGGCGGGCCGCTTCCCGGGGCTGCCCGCCCTGCCGGAGCTGGCGGCCCTCGGGGTGTCGGTGGTCCTGGTGGCGCCGCTCGGCCTGCTGACGGGCTGGCCGGCGATCGGCCGCCGGGGCCTGGCGCTGGCGCTGGCGACGTTCGCGGTCGGCGTGGGGGTGAGCCGCTTCGTCTTCGCCCAGCCGTACGCCACGGCGGGCCTCACGCTCGGCCGCCCGGCGGGCTTCGACGGGGACCGGGCGTACTACGTCCTGGAGCTGCTCCTGCTGGCGGGCGCGCTGCTGGTCACGCACGCGCTGCGCCGGGGGCGGACGGGCCGGGCCCTCGCCGCCATGCGGGATCACGAGCGGGGCGCGCAGGCGGCGGGCGTCCGGGTGCCGTCCCTCAAGCTGCTGGCCTTCGTCGCGGGCGCCGCGCTGGCCGCGCTGGGCGGCGGCATGCTCGGCATGGGCCTGCGCGCCTTCGACGCCGCCGCCTACGACCCCGTGCGCGGCCTGCTGTGGTTCGCCGCGGTGGTGGTGCTGGGCGCCGACAGCACGCTCGGTGCCCTCGCGGCAGCGGCTCTCCTGGTCGGGCTGGACGCGGGCACCCGGGGCGGCGTCGCGGCGGCCCTGATCGGTGTCCTGGCGGTCCTGGTGGGCCGCTTCCCGGGCGGTCCGTACGAGGCCCTGCGCACGGTCACGGAACGCCTCCGGCCGCGCAGCAACCCGGCTCTGACTCCGGCGGGCGCCCGGGCCCACCGGCTCCTGCGCCCCGCGGAACCCCGGAAGGCTGCGAGGGCCCCGGTACCGACCGGTGCGACGCGCGTGGCACACAGGGCAGGAGCACCCGCCCGGCGCGAGCAGCCCGACGGCACCGGCCACCCGCAACCCGGCCCGCCGGGCGGGGCCGTCCCCGACGTGCCGAGCGACGGCGACGGGCCGCCGACCACCCGGCCGGAGGTTGCACCTGAGACGCCCGCCGGAACCACCCCGGCCACCCGGCCCGAGACGAGCCCCGCCCCCTCCAGGGCCACACAGCCGAAGGCACCGCCCGAGGCCTCCCCAACCACCCGACCCGAAGATGCCCCCGGGGCACCGCCCGGACCCTCCCCCGCCACCCGGCCCAAGGCGACCCGCGAGCCCTCCCCAGGCCCCCGGCCGGATCCGGCCCCGGCCCCTTCCCCGGGCACCCGGCCGCCCGCCGCGACGCCACCGGGAGACACCCCGCCGTCCCCGGCCGCCGCTCCCCTCCTCACCGCCCGCCGTCTCCGGGCCCACTACGGCGGCTTCACCGCCCTCGACGGGGTGGATCTGGAGCTCTACCCCGGGCGGATCACCGCGGTCGTCGGGCCCAACGGGGCCGGGAAGAGCACCCTGTTCCACTGTCTGGCAGGGACGCTGCCGCCCGCGCGAGGGACCGTGCTGCTCGGCGGGCGGGACATCACCGCGCTGCCCGCCCATGCCCGGGCCCGGCTCGGTGTCGCACGGACGTTCCAGCAACTGGCTGTCTTCCCGTCGCTGACCGTGGCCGAGAACGTCCGCGTCGGCGCGGAACAGGGCGGGGTGACCGACCCGGGCGCCGTGGAGCGCGCCCTCAGGCTGCTCGGACTCGACGGCCCCCTGCGCGCACGGCCCGCCGCCGGGCTGCCCACCGGGACGCTGCGCCGGGTCGAACTGGCCCGGGCCCTCGCGGGAAGCCCCCGCGTCCTGCTCCTCGACGAGCCCGCCGCCGGACTCGACACCGCCGAAGTGACCGCCCTGGCCCGGGTCCTGAGGGCCCTGGCCGCCGACGGCACGGCCCTCCTCGTCGTCGAGCACGACCTGGACCTGGTGGCAGGTCTCGCCGACGTCGTGCACGTGATGACCGCGGGCCGGATCGTCGCCTCCGGCCCGCCCGGACGTGTGCTGGACGCCCTGGAACCGGGGGTCGGCCGATGACGACCGTCTCCCTGCGCCACGCACGTGTGCGCTACGGCCCCCTGGAAGCGCTGCACGGCATCACCCTCGCCGCCCCCGGCCCGGGCCTCACCGTGCTGGTCGGCCGCAACGGGTCCGGCCGCAGCACCGCCCTGCGCGCCCTGGCCGGCACCGTGCCCCTGTCGGGCGGCGCGGTGGTGTGGGACGGCACGGACGTGACCCGCCTCCCGGCGTACGAACGGGCCCGGCGGGGGCTGTGCCTGGTGCCGGAGCGGCAGGCCGTGTTCGGTTCGCTCACCGTGCGCGAGAACCTCGCACTCGCCGCGCGCGACCACACCCCGGCCCTCGACGCCTACCCGCAGCTGCGGCCCCTGCTGGAGCGGCACGCCGGCACCCTCTCGGGCGGGGAGCAGCGCATGCTCGCCCTCTCCCGGGCCCTGCTCACCCGCGCGCGCGTGGTGCTCGTCGACGAGCCCGCCCAGGGCATGTCGCCCTCGGTCGCGGCCCGGACGTACGAGCTGCTGGGTGCGCTGGACGCGTGCGTGGTGGTCGCCGAGCAGCGGCTGCCGCCCGCCCTGCGGGACCGGTCCGCGATCGTCTACGAACTGCGCCGCGGGACCGTCGTGTTCGCCGGACAGGCAGGCGAGCTCTCGGGCTGATGGCGGGCGCCGAGGCCCTGTCCGGTCGGCCGACCGGACAGGGCCCGTGTCCCGGCGGGGCGGAGCAGCGTCTCAGAACGTCAGGCGCAGTCCGGGCACGATCACGTCGGGGTTCCCGCCGATGGCGGCCTTGTTGGCGGCGTAGAGGCGCTGCCAGGTGGTCCCGTGCCGGGCTGCGACACCGCTGAGCGTGTCGCCCCGGCGGACGGTGTAGTCACCGCGGGAGGAGCCGCGGTCCGCGTGTTCCGTGGAACGGGCCGGCGCCTTCGGCGGTTTCGCCGGGGTCGGCGCGGTGGAGGTGACCGGGTCGGCGGCGGGTGCGTCACCGCTCGCCCCGGCGCGTGCCGAGCAGGTCGGCCAGGCGCCCCATCCTTGGGCGCGCTGGACCTTGGTGGCGACGGCGATCTGCTGGGACCGGCTCGCCCGGTCGGCGGTGGGCGCGTAGGCCGTGCCGCCGTAGGCGTTCCAGGTGGAGGGGGCGAACTGGAGTCCGCCGTAGTAGCCGTTGCCGGTGTTGATGTGCCAGTTGCCGCCGCTCTCGCACTGGGCGATGCGGTCCCACACTCCGCTGTCGGCCGCCGCGGCGTTCCCGGTCGCGGCGAGCAGTCCGAGGGGCGCGAGCAGTGCCGCCCCGGCGAGGACCGCCGTCGTACGGACCTGGCTCTTCCGAGCGTCGGGGCGAGAGGAATCGGCACAATCGGACATGTAGGTCCCTTTCGAAACACCCGGGATCCCCCAAGGCGGAGCGCCGCTCCCGCGCCATGGGGCGCGAGGGCCGCGCTCACCCCGTCCACCGGAGCGGTGCCGCGCCCGGTTCCTGGGAACCGGGCGACCGGTGGACGTACCCGAGCGGTGCTCGTTGCACACGGCGGAGGAATCTAAGGAGGACGGCGGCCGGCATCAACCAGTCGCCCGTCCGGGCAGGCCAGTTCGCCAGTACCCCGGGTAACGGCCATTTCCGGACACCCACTTCATTCGCGGATTTCCGGATTTGTTCACCAACTCCCCCGACACGGTGTGACCCACTTCACCATTTCAACGCCCTTTATCTGTCACCGAGTTGACGGTGAGTGCGCGATTCCGCGCGAAGCGTGACCCTGCGCGCTGGTTGGTTCGATTCCGTTCGCCCTGGGGCGTGACTCCCGCCACAGATCGCCCGTTGTCTTCTTCATGAGCCGGGACCGACCCGGACCACGGGCCGGGAGCCACCCGGCTTTGCCACGCACCGCATCCCCGAGGGAGCCACCCGTGCCGCGCATGCTCGACGTCAGCGACGAGGTACGCGCCGAGATCGGCGACGAAGAAGCCGACCGCCTGCTCGCCGGAGAGACCGCCCCGGGCAGTTACGACTGCACGTCCTGCCGCACACCGGGCGACTCCGAGCAGGAGCGCACCAGCACCGTTCTGTTCATCGGTGACGAGACCGCCGTCCTCGCCTTCGCCCACTCCGGCTGTCTGCCCTCGCAGGTCGTGCAGGTCACCGAGGAGCAGCTGCGGGGCGCCGTCAAGTCCATCGCCGGCGACACCGTCGACCTGGAGCCCGACAGGGTGGTGCCCGACAAGGCGGTGCCCGAACAGGCGGTGCTGGGTGTGACCAGCGGACTCGTCCTGATCGGCGGGGAGCTCCACCCGGCCCTGGTGGTGGAGCCGACCGGGCCCATCGCCCGGCCCGGCACGGCCGGCACCGGCGACGACTTCCTGCCCCTGCTCATCGAGCAGGGCTTCATGCCGCTGTCGGAGCTGTCGGCGGTACCCCCGGTGCTGCACGGCTGGTCGGTGCTGCTCGCCGTGGGCCGGCTGCACGCGGTGCTCCAGCCGGGCAGCAACGGCGGCCAGCCGGTGGCCTGGTGGCAGGCACACCAGCCGCTCCAGGTGACCGACGGCTGGCGCGCGGCGGCCAACAAGCACCAGCAGGTGCTGATGTTCGCAGCGCCAGCCGGCTCGATCGGCCGCCAGCCGCGCGAGGACCTGCTCCGGGACGCGCTGGACAAGGCGGCGGCGAACGGACAGCTGGTCGGCTCGGCGCTGCCGCTGGCCGGCACCTGAGCCTCCCGTCACCCGAGCACGCCGCAGACCCGCGAAAGCCGTACCCGGGCCGCATCCCTTGACCCGCGGGGTCGTTTGGACATACGTGCACGCATACGACGTTCCCCGCCGCCAGTCCTTCTCGCCGATCCCGTCCGCGCGATCGGCTCAGGACTCCCAGGGCGGCCCATCGGCCACGCCGATCTACGACGCGCTCTACGCCGAGTACGTCAAGTCCTTCCGCGCACTGCCCGGCGACCGCAGCGGCGAGGAGAAGCTGGGATTCACCGCCTTCGGGAACACGCCGCACGGTGCGGGCTCGTACGCAGGGGCGTACGGCAGCTCCTACAGTGCCTACAGCGCGGGCGCCCAGAGCGCCCGTCATGCCGCCGGGCAGCAGCCGCAGTGGCAGCGCGTCGGGACCGTCGCCTCACCCGGCACGGGGATGCACCACGTACCGGCCGCGCTGCCACCGGGGCGGCGCGGCGGCGTCTGAGCGAGCACCGGACACCGGAAAGGGCGGCCCCGATCGGGGCCGCCCTTTCCGGTGTCGCGTGCTACTTCTTCTTGCCGCGCTTCTCGCGCACCCGAACGGAGATGTGGATCGGCGTCCCGTCGAAGCCGAACTCCTCGCGCAGCCGGCGCTCGATGAAGCGCCGGTAGCCCGCCTCGATGAATCCGGAGGCGAACAGCACGAACCGCGGCGGCTTGGTGCCCGCCTGCGTACCGAACAGGATGCGCGGCTGCTTGCCGCCCCGGACCGGGTGCGGGTGGGCGGCGACCAGCTCACCGAGGAAGGCGTTCAGCCGGCCCGTCGGTACCCGGGTCTCCCAGCCCGCCAGGGCCATCTCGATCGCCGGGACCAGCTTCTCCATGTGCCGTCCGGTGCGCGCCGAGACGTTGACCCGTGGTGCCCACGCCACCTGGCCGAGCTCGGTCTCGATCTCCCGCTCCAGGTAGTAGCGACGCTCCTCGTCGAGGGTGTCCCACTTGTTGTACGCCATGACGATCGCGCGGCCCGCCTCGACGGCCATGGTGACGATCCGCTGGTCCTGCACCGAGATGGACTCGGAGCCGTCGATCAGGATGACCGCGACCTCCGCCTTCTCGACGGCGGCCGCCGTGCGCAGCGAGGCGTAGTAGTCGGCGCCCTGCTGGAGGTGGACCCGCTTGCGGATGCCCGCGGTGTCGACGAACTTCCAGGTGACACCGCCGAGTTCGATCAGCTCGTCGACCGGGTCGCGGGTGGTGCCCGCCAGCTCGTTGACGACCACGCGCTCCTCACCCGCCACCTTGTTCAGCAGCGAGGACTTGCCGACGTTGGGGCGCCCGATCAGGGCGATGCGGCGCGGACCGCCGATGCCGCCCCCGCCGAACGTCTGGCGCGGCGCCTCGGGGAGCACCTCCAGGACCTGGTCGAGCATGTCGCCGGTGCCGCGGCCGTGCAGCGCGGAGACCGGGTGCGGCTCCCCCAGGCCCAGCGACCACAGGTAGGCCGCGTCGGCCTCGCCGCTCGGGCCGTCCACCTTGTTGGCGCACAGCACGACCGGCTTGCCGGCCTTGCGCAGCAGCCGGACGACGGCCTCGTCGGTGTCGGTGGCGCCGACCTTGGCGTCGACGACGAAGACGACCGCGTCGGCGGCCTCGATGGCGTACTCGGCCTGGGCGGCCACGGAGGCGTCGATACCGAGGACGTCCTGCTCCCAGCCGCCGGTGTCGACGACCTTGAAGCGGCGGCCCGCCCACTCGGCCTCGTAGGTCACACGGTCGCGGGTGACGCCGGGCTTGTCCTCGACGACGGCCTCGCGGCGCCCGATGATGCGGTTCACCAGAGTCGACTTGCCGACGTTGGGGCGGCCGACGACGGCGAGGACGGGCAGCGGGCCGTGCCCGGCCGCCTCGATGGCACCTTCGACGTCTTCGAGGTCGAAGCCCTCCTCGGCGGCGAGCTCCATGAACTCCGCGTACTCGGCGTCGCCGAGCGCCCCGTGGTCGTGCTCGTAAGCGCCCTCGGAGGCGTCCGAGCCGTCGGGCTGGATGTGGTCGTTCATGAAGTCCGTACCTCGTCGTTCATCGTGGTGGTCGGTGGAGTGCCCGCTGTTGCGGGCTGATCCACTACTCAAGTGTCGCCCGGCGCCCGGTGAGGCGCCTGGCGTTTTCCAGGTGGGCCGCGAGCTGCTTCTGGATGCGCCCGGTCGCCTCGTCCAGCGCCTTGCGCGTCCGGCGACCGCTGCCGTCGCCCGCCTCGAAGGGCTCGCCGAAGACGACGTCGACACGGGAGCGCAGCGGAGGCAGCGCCTTTATCAACCGTCCGGGCTTGTCGGAACTTCCCAGCACGGCCACCGGGACGATCGGGGCGCCGCTGCGCACCGCGAAGTACGCGAGGCCGGCGCGCAGCGAGGCGAAGTCGCCCTCGCCCCGGGTGCCCTCCGGGAAGATGCCGAGCACGCCGCCGCCCGCCAGGACGCCCAGCGCGTTGGTGATCGCCGTGCGGTCGGTGGTGTCACGGTCGACCTTCACCTGCCCGATGCCGAGCAGGAAGGGGTCCAGCGGCCCGATGAACGCTTCCTTCTTGATCAGGAAGTGCGTCGGCCGGGGCGCCACGCCCATGACCATCGGGCCGTCGATGTTGTGGGAGTGGTTGACCGCGAGGATCACCGGCCCGCTCGCGGGCACCCGCCAGGCGCCGAGCACGCGCGGCCTCCACAGCCCGTACATCAGGCCGACGCCGATGCGCCGCCCGACCTCGGCACCCCGCGCCGAAGGCAGATCGGTCACTTTCCGGCCCGCTTCTCCTCGACGAGGGTGACGACGCACTCGATGACCTGGGCCAGCGTGAGCTCGGTGGTGTCCACCTCGACGGCGTCGTCCGCCTTGGCGAGCGGGGAGGTCTTGCGGCTGGAGTCGGCGGCGTCCCGCTTGATGAGGGCCTCGCGGGTGGAGTGGACGTCGGAGCCCTTCAGCTCACCGCTGCGGCGGGCGGCGCGCGCCTCCGGGGAGGCGGTGAGGAAGATCTTGAGGTCGGCGTCGGGCAGCACCGTGGTGCCGATGTCCCGGCCCTCGACGACGATGCCCTGCTCCGCGGAGGCCGCGATCGAGCGCTGCAGCTCGGTGATCCGGGCGCGCACCTCGGGCACCGCGCTGACCGCGCTGACCTTGGAGGAGACCTCCTGGGTGCGGATCGGGCCGGCCACGTCCACGCCGTCGACCGTGATGGTCGGGTCCTGCGGGTCGGTGCCGGAGACGATCTCGGGCTTGCCCGCAGCGGCGGCGACGGCGGAGGGGTCGTCTATGTCGATGCCGTTGCTCACCATCCACCAGGTGATCGCCCGGTACTGGGCGCCGGTGTCCAGGTAGCTCAGCCCGAGCTGGGCCGCCACGGCCTTCGAGGTGCTCGACTTGCCGGTGCCGGCGGGGCCGTCGATGGCGACAATCACTGGCGTGGCGCTTTCCACAGTGGGGACCTTCCTGAACCGGGCTCGGCGGGGTGAGGGCGCGACTGCCCCGCACAAGGTTACTGGGTTCGCGTCACTCGTCCGGCCGCGCGTCGGCCGGCCCCGCCCGGCACGCCCTACTGCCGGAGCGCCCAGCCCCGTTCCCGCAGCGCGGAGCTCAGCACCGGGGCCGCCTTGGGCTCCACCATCAGCTGCACGAGACCGGCCTGCTGCCCTGTGGCGTGCTCGATCCGCACGTCCTCGATGTTGACCCCGGCCAGACCCGCGTCGGCGAAGATCCGGGCCAGCTGTCCCGGCTGGTCGTCGATGAGCACGGCCACGACCTCGTAGGCCCGTGGTGCGGACCCGTGCTTGCCCGGGACGCGGACCTGCCCGGCGTTGCCGCGCCGCAGCACGTCCTCGATCCCGCCGGCGCCCTCGCGGCGCTCGTGGTCGTCGGAGGACTGAAGGGCGCGCAGGGCGCGGACGGTCTCCTCCAGGTCGGCGGCGACGTCCGTGAGCAGGTCGGCGACCGGCGCGGGGTTCGCGGAGAGGATGTCGATCCACATCCGGGGGTCGGCGGCGGCGATCCTCGTCACATCGCGGATGCCCTGCCCGCACAGTCGTACGGCGGACTCCTCGGCGTTCTCCAGCCGGGCGGCGACCAGGCTGGAGACCAGGTGGGGCATGTGGGAGACGAGGGCCACGGCCCGGTCGTGGGCGTCGGCGTCCATGACGACCGGCACGGCCCGGCAGTACGAGATCAGTTCCAGGGCGAGGTTCAGCACCTCGGTGTCGGTGTCCCGGGTCGGGGTCAGCACCCAGGGGCGGCCTTCGAAGAGCTCCGCGGTCGCGGCCAGCGGGCCGGACTTCTCCCGGCCCGACATGGGGTGCGAGCCGATGTACGCCGACAGGTCGAGGCCGTGCGCCTCCAGCTCGCGGCGCGGCCCGCCCTTGACGCTGGCGACGTCGAGGTAGCCGCGCCCCGCACCGCGGCGGATGGCGTCGGTGAGCACGTCCGCCACGTGCGCGGGCGGGGCGGCGACGATCACGAGGTCGACGGGCCCCTCCGGTGCCTCGTCCGTGCCGGCGCCGAGCGCGGCCGCCGTACGGGCCTGCTCCGGGTCCGGGTCGGCGAGGTGCACGGTCACGCCCCGCTGGGACAGGGCCAGTGCGGCGGACGTGCCGATGAGGCCGGTGCCGATGACGAGTGCGGTCCTCACTGGGCGATGTCCTTGCGCAGGGCGGCCGCGGCGCCGAGGTAGACGTGGGCGATGTCGGCGCGGGGCCGGTCCGACTCGATGTGTGCGAGGACCCGGACGACACGCGGCATGGCGCCTTCGATGTCGAGTTCCTGGGCGCAGATCAGCGGCACGTCGACGATGCCCAGCTTGCGGGCGGCCGCCGCCGGGAAGTCGCTGTGCAGGTCGGGCGTGGCGGTGAACCAGATGCTGATCAGGTCGTCGGTGGCGAGATCGTTGCGCTCGAGGATCTCCGTGAGCAGGGATCCGACCTGCTCGTCCATGTGCCCGGCCTCGTCCCGTTCGAGTTGGACGGCGCCCCGGACCGCTCGTACCGCCACGGCGATGCTCCTTGTTGACGTGCGTGTCGCTCTACCTCCGACCAGCCTAGTCAGCCCGCGCGGGCCCGGTGTACGGCGCCCACCGGCCGAGACGACGGGATGGAGGTCTTTGGGTGGGTTCGGTGCCAAGATGATGCACATCCCGATTTACTCCTCTTTGGCACTTCCGGAGTGACGACATGACCCACGAGACGACGCGCCGCACGGTTCTCCTCGCGACGGGTGCGACGGGCGCGGCGGCGCTCGTCGCGGCCTGCGGCGGGGGCGGCGACGACAACGGTGCCGAGTCGACGAGCTCCCCCACCGGCCAGGACGCGACGAGCGCCCCCGCCGGCGGGGTCCTGGCCAACATCGACGAGATCCCGGTCGGCGGCGGCAGGATCTTCAAGGACGAGGAAGTCGTCGTGACCCAGCCGGAGCAGGGTCGGTTCAAGGCGTTCTCGGCGATCTGCACCCACCAGCGCTGCCTGGTGTCCACCGTCTCCGACGGCACGATCAACTGCCCCTGTCACGGCAGTAAGTTCCAGATCGCCGACGGCGCGGTGTCCCAGGGCCCGGCGACCCGGCCGCTGCCCGCCGAGCAGATCACCGTCGAGGGAAACGCGATTCGCATGGCGTGAGGGCCCGCGACCGGCCCGCCGGTGTCACGCGTCCCACAGCGCCCCGAGGGTGAGCAGGTCACTCCGGTACTCGACACGGTCGGCCCATGCGGTGGGCCAGGCGTCCGCGCCCCGGTAGGCGCCCGCGAAGGCACCCGTCAGGCAGGCGATCGAGTCCGAGTCGCCGACGGTGCAGGCGGCGCGGCGCAGGGCCGTGACCGGTTCGTCGACGAAGAGCAGGAAGCACAGCAGCCCCGTCGCCAGGGCCTCCTCGGCGATCCAGCCCTCGCCGGTGGCCAGACACGGGTCGGTCTCCGGCGAGACGGAGCGCACGGCGTGCCGGAGCCGTTCGAGGGCCTCCAGGCACTCGTCCCAGCCGCGCGCGATGAACCGCTCGGGGCTCGCGTCCCCGGCCCGCCGCCACAGGTCGCCGAGCCAGCGCTCGTGGTAGCGGCCGCGGTTCTCCAGGGCGTACGAGCGGAGCAGACCGATCAGCCCGGTCGGCTCGGCGCCCTGCGCGAGCAGACGCACGGCGTGCGCGGTGAGGTCGGAGGCCGCGAGCGCGGTGGGATGCCCGTGGGTGAGGGCGGACTGCAACTGGGCGGCGCCCGCGCGCTGTTCGTCACTGAGGCCGGGCACGAGGCCCAGGGGCGCGACGCGCATGTTGGCGCCGCAGCCCTTGGAGTCGATCTGACTGGCGTCCTGCCAGGGGCGCGATTCATCCTTCAGCAGGGAGCAGGCCTTCATGCAGGTGCGGCCCGGAGCCCGGTTGTTCTCAGGGGACTGGTACCAGTTCACGAACTCCTCACGCAGGGGCCTGGCCAGTCGCAGCGGCGTGAGCAGCCCCCGGTCCATCGCCGTCCGCACCGCCCGCCCGAGCGCCAGTGTCATCTGGGTGTCGTCCGAGACGGTGGCGCGCTTCGGCAGCTCCATCTGCCGCCAGGGTCCCCACTCGGCGAGGATCGAGGGAACGTCACTGAACTCGGTCGGATACCCCAGCGCATCCCCGAGGGCCAGGCCCGTGAGCGCTCCGGTGGCGGCTTGCTTGTGGACGAGCGTGGTCATGCGGGGCGTCCTTCCCGGGTGGGCCGGAGGAGAGGCGGGTGGAGGGCGGTGGCGGTCCCCGCGCGGTACAGGGCGGCGGGTTTGCCGCGGCCGCCGGTCAGTCGCGCGGCGCCCGGGACGGCTTCGACGAAGCCGGGTGTGGCGAGCACCTTGCGCCGGAAGTTGGGCCGGTCCAGCTCGGTGCCCCACACGGTCTCGTAGACCTGCTGGAGCTCGCCGAGGGTGAACTCGGGCAGGCAGAAGGCGGTGGCGAGGCAGGTGTACTCGAACTTGGCGCCGACGCGGTCGTGGGCGTCGGCCAGGATGCGGTCGTGGTCGAAGGCGAGCGGACCCGCCTCGCCGTGGGGCACCCAGTCGGCCCGGGTCGCGTCGCTGCCGCCGCGCACCTCGGGTGCATCGGGCAGCAGGGCGGCGAAGGCGACCGACACGACCCGCATCCGGGGGTCGCGGCCGGGCTCGCTGTACGTCCGCAGCTGCTCCAGGTGCAGCCCCGAGACGTCGGACAGACCGGTCTCCTCGGCGAGTTCACGCCGGGCGGCCGTCTCCGCGGACTCGTCCCGCCGCAGGAATCCGCCGGGCAGGGCCCGGCGCCCGGCGTACGGCTCCTGCCCGCGCTCGACGAGCAGCACGTGCAGCGCGCCCTCACGGAGGGTGAACACGGCCAGATCGACGGTGACGGCGAAGGGTTCGTGGGCGTACTTGTCGTAACCGTCCATGCAGCAGCACCCCCTTTTATAGTCAGCACGACTATAAAAGGGGGTGCCGGTCACTCACAAGGTCTAGAGGTCGACCTCCTGCATCAGCATCCCGACCTCGGTGTTGGACAGCCGCCGCAGCCAGCCCGACTTCTGGTCGCCCAGAGTGATCGGCCCGAAGGCGACCCGGACCAGCTTGTCGACCGGGAAGCCGGCCTCCGCCAGCATCCGGCGCACGATGTGCTTGCGGCCCTCGTGGAGGGTGACCTCGACGAGGTAGTTCTTGCCGGTCTGCTGGACGACCCGGAAGTGGTCCGCGCGGGCGTAGCCGTCCTCCAGCTGGATGCCGTCCTTGAGCTGCTTGCCCAGGTCGCGCGGGATGGGACCGACGATGTGCGCGAGGTAGGTCTTCTTCACGCCGTACTTCGGGTGGGTCAGCCGGTGAGCCAGCTCGCCGTGGTTGGTGAGCAGGATGACGCCCTCGGTCTCGGTGTCGAGCCGGCCGACGTGGAAGAGCCGGGTCTCCCGGTTGGTGACGTAGTCACCGAGGCACTGCCGGCCCTCCGGGTCCTCCATCGTCGAGACGACACCGGCGGGCTTGTTCAGCGAGAAGAACTGGAAGCGCTGCGTGGCGACGGTCAGCCCGTCGACCTTGATCTCGTCCTTCTCGGGGTCGACGCGCCGCCCCTGCTCCAGG
The DNA here is from genome assembly GCF_009872555.1 of Streptomyces sp. SID5643. Taxonomy (NCBI): domain Bacteria; kingdom Bacillati; phylum Actinomycetota; class Actinomycetes; order Kitasatosporales; family Streptomycetaceae; genus Streptomyces; species Streptomyces sp. SID5643. Next base: position 2,459 of record NZ_WWIC01000228.1, on the reverse strand, counting down.
ACGATCTCGCCGTTGATCTCGACCCGGGCCTCCTCGATCAGCTCCTCGCAGGCCCGCCGGGAGCCGAAGCCGGCGCGTGCGAGGACCTTCTGAAGCCGCTCGCCCTCCTGCTCGGCGCCGGGGAAGGTCTTGGGGAGCTTGACCTCCTTCTTCCCGGCGTACCGGTCGCGGTTGCGCTCCTCGACCTGCGCCTCGTACTCGCGCGGGCGCGCCGGGGCCGTACGTCCCTGCTTCCGGGGCTGCTTGGGCCCGCCCTTGGCACCGCCGCGCGCGGCACCGCCACGCCCGGCCTTGGGGCCGTCCTTCGTCGCCCCGGGGCCCACGTCGTAGCGGCGCTCCTCGGGGCGCGGCTTCTTGGGACGGCCACTGCCCTGCTTGTCGTCGCGGTCGTTGCCGGCGCCGCGGAAGTTGCCGCGCCCACCACCACTCCCGCCGCGGCCGCCGCTGTTGCCACCACGGCTCCCGCCGTTGTTTCCGCTGCTGTTCCTGCCGCTGCTGCTTCGCATCAAAGTTCCGTCTGGTCGTCTTCGTCGTGGGTCCCCGGGCTCACCGGGCGGCCCGGCGCGTCGTCAGGCGCGTCCGGGTCGAACGACGGTACGCCTTCCTGGGTCTCGGCCTCGATCGCCTCCGCCTCCGGGAGGAAGGGCGCGAGCTCCGGGAGCTCGTCCAGACCGCGCAGGCCCATCCGCTCCAGGAAGTAGTTCGTCGTCCTGTACAGGATCGCACCTGTTTCGGGTTCCGTGCCCGCCTCCTCTATCAGACCGCGCTGGAGGAGGGTGCGCATGACACCGTCGCAGTTGACTCCGCGGACGGCCGAGACCCGGCTGCGGCTGACCGGCTGCCGGTAGGCGACGACGGCCAGGGTCTCCAGGGCGGCCTGGGTGAGGCGGGCCTGCTGGCCGTCCAGGACGAAGCGCTCGACGGCCGGCGCGAAGGCGGCCCGGGTGTAGAAACGCCAGCCGTTCGCGACGTACCGCAGCTCGAAGCCGCGACCCTGGACGGTGTACTCGTCGGCCAGCTCGCGCAGCGCGTCCGCGATCTGGCGCTTCGGCCGCTCCAGTATCTTCGCCAGGTGGTCCTCGGTCGCGGGCTCGTCCACGACCATGAGGACGGCCTCCAGGGCGGGCTTGAGGTCGAGACCGGCGACGGCACTCGGCCCGGCCGGCAGGTCGGTCGTTCGCTCGCTCACGCCTTCTTCTCCTCCTTCGGCGGCTCGGGCGGCCGGTCGAACTCGTCGGTGACGGTCGGTGTCTCGTCCCCGTCGCCCCCGGTCCACCGCACGAGCAGCTCCCCGAGCGCGGTCTCCTGGTCCAGCGCGACGGCCTTCTCGCGGTACAGCTCCAGCAGGGCGAGGAACCTCGCCACGACGGTCAGGGTGTCGTCGGTGTCCTCCACGAGGGCGCGGAAGCTCGCCTCGCCGAGCTCCCGGAGCCGGGCCACGACGATCTGCGCCTGCTCCTGCACGCTGACCAGCGGGGCGTGGATGTGGTCGACGTAGACCTGCGGCTTGGGCTTGGGCTGCATCGCCTTGACGGCGAGCCTGGCGAATCCTTCCGCCCCGATGCTGATGACGACGTCGGGCAACAGCTCGGCGTGGTGTGCTTCGAGCCCGACGGTACGGGGGTAGCGCCGGGCCTCGTCGTCGAGGCGCCCGCTGAAGATGTCGGCGATCTGCTTGTACGCGCGGTACTGGAGCAGCCGGGCGAACAGCAGGTCCCGCGCTTCGAGCAGCGCGAGATCGCCCTCGTCCTCCACCTCGGCGGCGGGCAGCAGCCGTGCGGCCTTCAGGTCGAGCAGGGTCGCGGCGACGACCAGGAACTCGGTCGTCTCGTCCAGGTCCCAGTCCGGCCCCATCGCCCGGATGTGGGCCATGAACTCGTCGGTCACCTTCGACAGCGCGACTTCGGTGACGTCCATCTTGTGCCGCGAGATCAACTGCAACAGCAGATCGAAGGGCCCTTCGAAGTTGGCAAGCCGAACCTTGAAGACCCCGTGGTCCGCCACCGCCCCGCCGTCACCGCCCGGGCCGGGCGCGGAAAACCCCTCGGCCCAGGCCGCCACATCCGCGGGCAGCGTCTCGGCACCGGTCCCGCTCACCTCCCCCAGGCCCCCGGGCCCGGCCGCACCCGAAGGCGGCGCGAGGGGCTCGGTCCCGACCGTGGCCCCGGGACCCGGCACGCCCCCGGGCGGCGCCACCGGCTCGGAGACCGTGATCTTCGAGGAATCATCCGGCGAAGCCGCGGACCCGGCGCTGCGCGGCGAGTAATCCGGCTCGACCCCCGGCCCACCCGCGCCCGCAGGCCGCGCCACGGCCTCAGCCACATCCGCGACCGACTCCGCCGGACCCGACGCGTCCACAGGCGGTGCCATGGCCCCACCCGCGCCCGCAGACCGCGCAGGCGGCGCCACCGGCCCGGCCGCCTCCGCAGGCCGCGCAACCGGCCCTGCCGTGTCCACCG